>CAZBMX010000007.1:0-17978 GCA_964493195.1 uncultured Pseudomonadales bacterium | reverse complement strand
GAACCGCTTTGGGCGCCATCAATATACAACTTCATGTTCGCCCCATCGTAGGTGGCTGCCACATGATACCAGGTGTTATTTGTGAGCGAAAGCTCAGCAGATTTGGCTACTGAATCATTACCATATGACCAAATCTGTGCATCATTATTAGCGTCGCCACCAGTGCCCGCGTACAGTTTGCCCTCATGAACAGATAATGAGTTAACGTAATTGATCGTTGCATCCCAGCTACTATTCAGACCATCACCACCTACCTTGGTCCAGGCACTTGTGTCATACCGCCAAAGTTCTGACTCTCCTGCGGTGATTCCCAGCCCAATATACAGGTACCCATTGTAAGTAACCATGTCAAAAATTTGTTCAAAAGTGCTGTCTGTCCAACCATAGGTACTTCCAGAAGTACCATTCGGATCATCGCCTCCAATTCTGGCGCTTCCCCAGCTCGGTGACCCACCTTCACATCCAGCGCATTGCCAGACTTCAGCATCTCCAGCAGTGCTTCCCAGTCCAACAACCACTTTGCCGTCATAAACCACCATAGAATCAATGCGCTCATACGTGGTGTTAGCCCAACTGCTGTTGATCGCATCACCGCCAACCCGAGTCCAGACGGGCGTTCCACCATCACATGAACTGCTACACCTCCAGACTTCAGCATCACCGGCAGTGGGACCAGCCAAACCTACAAATAACATATCATGGGTTTGCACCATAGCTGGAACTTCACGGAAAGTGCCTGCAGCCCATCCACTATTGATGCCGTCACCTGCCACCTTGACCCATGAGACACTGCCTGTTTCGCAACCTGTGCACCTCCAGACTTCAGCATCACCGTTCGCATTGTTTCCTAAGCCGGCGTACAACTTGTCCCGATACACAACCAGGCTGGAAACAGTTTCATAGGTACTGTTTGCCCAACTGCTATTAAGTGTATCTCCACCGATTTTGGTCCACGTAGTTCCATTCCAGCTCCAGACTTCACCATCGCCGCTGCTTCGCCCAAGACCGGCAAACAGCACACCCTTGTAATAGAGCAAGCTATCAACAGACTCAAATGTATTCTGAGACCAGCTCCCGTTCAAACCTTGGCCACCAATCAACGTCCATGTAGTAGTACTCGGATCGTACTCCCAAACAAGTGCATTACCTGCCTGGGCATTGCCATTGCCTGCATATAACTTCCCGTCACCCCCTGCTAACTCCTGCACCGTACCCAAGCCAACTGACTCCCAACTCCGGTTCACAAAACTTCCACCCAACGGTGTCCAACCCGCTGTGCTAGAACAAGTTCCCCCAGTGTCACAGCGCCAAAACTCACTAGACCACGATGAACTCGTCATGCCAGCATACAGAATCGTGCCATCAAGCAGCATGGTGTTCACCTGAGTGTGCGTCGCGCCCCAACTCTGTGGAGTAATACCGTTACCATCCCCGGCAATTTGTGACCAGGTTGGAGTGCCATCACAGCTGGTACAACGCCAAATTTCAGCGTCCGAAGTACTATCTCCCAATCCAACATACATCGTAGTACCCGACACCAGCAATGACCTGACAGTTTCATAGTTAGTATTCCAACTTGAGTTGGCACCATCACCACCAATTAATGTCCATCCAGCCGTTGCCGTACAGGTAGCAGAGAGATCGCATCGCCACAGCTCTGCCTCGCCAGCAGGAGTAGTACCTATTCCAACATACAGAATATTGCTTGCACCTCCGAGCGCATTCACCTGCTCATACGTTGAACCCCAACTTTGTCCACCGGCTGCGGTGCCATCTCCACCTCGCTTGGTCCAACTGATGGTTGTAGTATCAGTGCTCCACACCTCACCATCTCCTGCCGTATTACCAAGACCTGCTACCAGATGAGATCCAATAATGGCTAATGATCGTACTTCCTCGTAGGTGGAGTTAGCCCAACTACTATTGGTGGCATCTCCACCAATCCGTGCTCCACCCCACGTAGGAGAGGAGTCGCAACTTGTGCAGCGCCAAACCTCGGCATCACCTGCAGCATTGGCACCTAAACCAACGTACACGGTGGTCCCACTCACCACCATCGATGTGACTGATTCATACGTGCTTACCGGCCAACTACTGTTTGTGGCATCTCCACCAACTTTAGTCCACGTAGGACTACCACCATCACAACCTGTGCAGCGCCACAGATCACCATCGCCTGCAGTAGCACCTCCAAGGCCTGCATACAGATACGTACCATCCGTTCCCAAGGAAGCCGCATACTCATACGTGTCCATTGGCCAGCTGGTAAACACACCATCACCTGCAACCTTTGTCCATGTTGGGGTAGAGCCATCACAGCCAGAACAACGCCAGACTTCCGCATCGTTGGCGCCTGTCGCACTTCCTATTGCAACAAACCAATAGCTGCCCATCTTGGTTGAGGCATACATTGTTGGTTTTCCGTTTAGGTCCCAGGTTTCGCCAACGCTTTGCCCATTGTTTGCATTCAGGTCAGCACCTGCACGCTGTGTCCAGGTTTTTGCAGTGGTTGGTTCCAACTCATATACGAGCTTACCTGATGTGTGCTCGAAATAGAGTTGATACGCACCTTTGTCAAAAATGGTTTGACGTTCACTATGACTGGTATCAGAAAAAGTTGTATCAAAGTTTACCCACCCTTCCAAACTGTTGCTTCCTGTCAAAGAAACACCATCAGCATGTGCGACACTTAACTGACTTCCAGCTCCCGTAAAGACAGCGCCATTATTGAGTTTGGCGCTCGTATAGGTCACGGTACTTGCTGTTACTGCAATATCATTGTCAGAAGCGTCATCAGGATTGCCGGATGATTCGTTGAGGTGCAGCAGAAGCTCAGTACTCGCATCACTGGAATACTCTCGAACCTTAAGTCTTGCCGTATTGCTCGTAACCTCAAGTAAAGAACTATCCGAAAGCGTGTAATCGCCAGCTGTGGCAAAAGTCCACTCCTCGGTATCATCTGAAGCAAAAATTTGTGGAATAACATACCGATTAACCAACAACCCGAGACCAACACCAACACCTACCGCAAAAAAGAAAAATGAGTGTGTCTGCAGCTGAACGAATGAAAATTTACGGCCTAGATAGCGACGTCGCGCCCAGGCAAACGAAGCGGTCAAAACGGTAATAAGAGCAGCAAGTGCCTCCAAAAACAACCGGGATTGTTTCATCCACTCAAAAAAATGAGCTAGCCTTGACCGAAGACTGACTTGTCCCACGGAATCCTTAGTATTAAGAATTATCTTGGCATACGTTTTACTACAAAGATAGTGCATGTTTAAAAACGTTCAACCAATATAACTGATCTACGAGCAGCACCCATTATGATATACTCCCTCAACCGTTGCTGCATAGGATGCACTACACTAACTGAATGCCGTAACCTCATTGTTACTACGGTCGAAGAATTTTCAGATCAAGACTAGTACTACTACTTCTTTGTACAACCCCACAACGACGAACGCTAGCACCCTTTTTCAGCACCAATTGGCCGATATATTCTGATACAATCAACTGCATGAACTCAAAAAGTCATCAACTAAAAATAGTCATCGGCCTGAGTTTGGTGTTTGCAACTTTAATCCTGATTTCCGTAGTGCGTCCAATCCAAACCCAACTGCCTGACCCACAGCCACCAGTAGCACCACAAGCAGCGCAGCAAACTGAGTATACTTTCACCGCACAACGGCCTATGACCGCACAGTTGCTGCTTGAGACAGGCGCTGTTGTTGAATTCACGGACTTTGGTACTGCAGGCAACTTCGTACGATCAATTAATGGTTTGGCTGGTGACGACGAACATTTCTGGGCTTTCTATGTCAATGATGAGTTTGCACAAGCTGGGGTCGGTCAAACAAATTTGCAAACAGGCGACACCATTCGATTCGTGTATGAAAAAATTGAACCACTTCAATAGCAATAATCTCCTTAGCGCTTTTTTGGTGCTCTGTTTTCGCGCTGGCAAGTTTTTGGCAAACGTATCCCCATTGGGAAGCTTTGGCTTTTTTGCAAACTCTCCAGCAGCTTTCGCACTCAGCGTGATTGCATTCGATGTCTTAGTTGGCGGTTTTTACCGCGGCTTTTTGTGGACGTACGCTGGATTCGCCTTCTACCCATTACTCGGTTTGGTTGCACGCGGCAATACTCGTCGGCAAGTATTACTGCTCCCAGTAGCGTCATTCTTGTTTTTCTTGGTGTCTAACTTTGGTGTGTGGTGGCATTGGTACGATCACACCATGCAAGGATTGATAACCTGTTACATTCTTGCCGTCCCATTCTATGCCCGAACTCTTTTGGGAGATCTTGGTTTTGGGTATGGATATTTGGTGATAAAAAAGCTGATTCAGCTTAGACCACAAGTACATTTGAGCCGTTATTTTGCTGGTGTCGGATCCGTTTGAATATAGGTGCGCAGTGATTCGATGAACTGCTTCATTGGTTGTAATATTGGCTGAACAATACGCATTCGACGCACCGTTGCCAACTTTTGCTCAATATCATCCAACTCATCTTGCAATTTTGCCTTATCAGATACGTTCTGTTTTTTTCCATTCAACCCTCTCCAGACATTTTTTAGGACACCTGTCCGCATTTCGACTTCGGATGCATCTATTGCAGCTCGATTTGCCGTCTGCTTCGTTTGTAAATCAGATTCGAGTGTAACCAAGTATGAGTCATCTATCACTTGAACATCCTCTTTATAATACAGCTCCCATTTCGTAATGCTTAATAACGCCAAAGTTACTCGTTCCAAATAAGGAATCCAGGTTTTAACATCGTCTCCATTCAACATGTTTTCGAGCCTCTTAGGCATGTATTCGCCACCCATTTCATGCACTTTTACTGAGATGACATTCATCTCGTTTCCCATTCTTTTTACGAGTTCAAAAGTCCTATCGCGCAACTCAGCAAGAGCTTTCTCCATATACCAACCTTGGCCCAACTCATTTGCAACGGACTGCAACACCACAATATTTTCTCGTTGGGCACTTAATCGAGTCAGCTCGTCAATGAATTGTTGAGAGAGCACATTCACACTTTGACTACCAACCTCCAAATCAATTCTATCTGTAAAAGCAGCTGTAGCAGCGACGTTTGGGTCTGTATGGAAGCCACTTTCTCCAATTTCTTGCACGTCACGATAAGTATGATTAACCCGCATAACCTCAGATTCACTGCTGGGGAGTGTTTGCAAGAATTCTACAAGTTTGGATGCTTGATTCATGTCTTGTGCAACGATCGCTCGCAGCGCCTGATCTCCAACTGCGTGTAAAACTTTTGTTAATAGCTCCTCTGTCGCGGTAATAAATTTATTCACTAAGGGATCATCTACTGCTGACCGTGACCCTATTTTCCTCAAGCGCTGACTAACGTTCTGACACGCAACCCCCACAGCGTGTTGCGTTTCCAAGCTACTAAAATCCACAGTTTGCACAATCGTTTGCAGATCAGCTAGCCACGCTTGCAATTCAGATTGATCGAAACTCGCACTGAGTTCGTTAGACAAGCCTTCATCTGATCTTGTTGACATAAAAATTATGCATACTTCACACTCATAACTATACCAAATCCCAATGCGAATATCATAACTTTGGAGTACCATACAAACAGAGCATGAAATCTGTTGCGAAAACCCCAACAACCCGCCCACGTCTCTTGGCCTTGGATGGCATTCGCGGCTTCGCCGCTTTGTCTGTTGCAGTTTCACATATTGGCTTCAACACCCGTGTGTTCACAGATTCACCTATCGTTAGCTACTTATTTCGAGTGATTTCTGCAGGACCAACCTCGGTGCAACTATTTTTTGTGCTGAGTGGTTTTCTGATGGCATACCTGTACCCCACTGTCACAGATCCGCTGCGTTTCTGGCAAAAGCGATACTTGCGCATCATGCCCGTATTCGGTGTCGTAGTCAGTGCGCTGTGGCTAACTAGAGTGTACTTGTTTGCAGCACCTCCCCTGATCGGTATTGGTGTGCTACTCGCACTAGCGGTTGTACTGCACGGGCTCTGGCGACTTATTGTTGCTCTGAGACACCGTGTACCAATACTTCCACACATGCTGTTTTTTTGCTTCATAGTGCTGCAATTTGGCATGGTTGTTGCCTCGCTTCTCACCGCTCTCGGGCCTGGCGCTGCAGTGCTCACTAGCCTTGATGTCTACCAAAAAAACTTTTTCCATATGCTCTCAAATCTTACGATGACTATGTACTTGCAACACGATCTCGTAGTGCTCGAAGGCGTGTTTTGGAGCTTGGTTCCCGAAATGATTTTTTACATTCTTTACCCAATTGTCGCTGCACCAGCTTTAGCTGTGGGACGAAAACTTCCCCTCGTAGGAAAAGCTGTGCTAACCACGCTAATTATTCTCGTACTATTCCAACTTGACACCGCGTCGCGGGCTGTCTTCTCCACACACGGTATTTTCATCTCGCGCGCGAGTGGATTTGTCATTGGCATGGTACTTGGCTCAGTGTTTCGCGCACAAGGAGTGTTGTGGAAAAAAACTGCTCAGCTGCTACAAAAGACCTACGTGAGCATCCCCATGCTGCTGCTGTTTGGTTTTACCATGGCACTGGAGTGGCCCGACCGATACCATCAAATTCGCCAGTTCGTCATGCTGCATTATCTTGGATTAAGTCTACTGTTTGCGCTTGTTGTCGCTGCCGCACTGGCGCATCGCTCCATTGTTCAACGGCTCTTTGAACACAAACTGCTCGTTTTTTTCGGTTCTATTAGTTACTCACTGTACCTGACGCATTCGTTCGTGATGGAAAAGATAGCCGCCACTCCATTAATGACACTGTTGGAAACAGCTCTATCCAAGCCAACATTTACCCTAGTGAGAGGAGTTATTTTGCTGACTGGGAGTATCGCTGTTGCCACGATCTTATACCTGCTTATTGAAAAGCTGTACTTCCGTAAGTGGCCATTTATCAAGGATTCACGATTGATTGCGAGCATTCGCCAAAAGATTTCTGCGCCCAAGTCTCCACTCTTTGGCATACTCTGTACAGCTGCGGCATGTGGCTTCCTCATTCTCTGGTATAGCGGGGACAGCGTCCCCTCACTGCTCCTTAGCAGACACCGCTTGGATAACGGCGCACCATTTCAGCTGGCGCGCATTTCCAGCGAAACACCACAACAATTCAGCTTCACCGCTTCGCAGACCAACCTAAGCGCCCTCCAACTCGCCATGGACTATGCGCATGACCCAAATGTGACAACAACTGAGCAACAGGAACAAGTGAAACTAGTATTCACACTCACCGACGCTGATGGCGTACAGATTGTCAGGAGCGAACGCCATCCGCAAGAACTGGCAGGCGAGCCGCAGTTCCCCTTCGGTTTCCCCACCCAGGCTGCATCCAATGGCAAGACCTACACAGTGCAGCTGGCACTTGAAAACTCCGGTCCAACGGATGAAGTGCTCGTGTATCCGCAAACTGGAGTAGTGGCGCAATACACCACAGACCATCTGCCACTGACAGCTCAAACGATGCTGACGGTTGCCACCCAAAGAGTTTGGTTTGGGTTGTGGCGCTGGCCTGCATTTCTAGCGGTTGGGCTAGTTGTGGCCATTTGGCTGGTATCGCAAACTAGACCTGTTGTGTGATCCTCGTCACTTTGCTATGCTGCATACGGGAGGAACAGCATGGTCAAACAAATTTTTGTCAACTTACCTATCAAGAACCTTGAGCGCACAAAAAAATTCTTCACTGCCCTCGGTTTTACCTTTAATCCTCAGTTCACTGATGAGAAAGCCGCTTGTTTAGTACTTAGTGAACAAATCTTTGCAATGTTGATCACCGAACAGTACTTCACCACATTTTTGCGAAACAAGACCATTGCAGATGCAACTAAATCTACCGAAGTCTTAACCGCGATCTCAGTTGAGAGCAAAGCGGCGGTAGATACCATGGTCGAAATCGCGCTCGCTCAAGGCGGCGCGCCCAACCGCGACACCGATGACTATGGCTGGATGTACAGTCGCAGTTTTCAGGATCCGGATGGACATGTTTGGGAAGTTTTGTATATCGATGAGGCCGAGCTACAAAAACAGAATGCAACCAAAAGTGAGCAAGAGCAATGAGAGTGATATACTGCCAGAATCATGGCTATCGCTCCACACTTCCTTGAACTATTCAAATCATATGCCGAAATCGATACCTCCCGCGCTGATGGGGCTAACTATTCAGCGGTCATTAATTTATTTGAACCGGTACTCTCAGCACTAGGCTTTACTACCACGCGACTAGCAATTCCCGTTGCTGTTGCCGGTGGCCCCAACCGCACGCACTTGATTGCCCGTCGTCAGACTGACGCCGCACTGCCCACCCTGATCATCTACAATCACATCGACGTTGTGCCAGCAACATACGCTGATGCATTTACGTTTAGGATAGAGGCTGGTTACGCGTACGCAAGAGGTGCAGCTGATCACAAAGGTTCCACCATTGCCGTCCTCGACGCCCTCAATCAACTCCAAAGCAGGAACGCCAAGTTGAGATTCAATCTTATCTTTCTCCTCACTACTGACGAAGAAACTTCACAACTGCCGCAACTTGAATATCTATCGAAACACCTGCACATCGATCCAACCAACACCTACTGTTACGATCCAGACACATTTGCAGGTGGCATTACCACAGCACACTTGGGTATCTACCAATGCAAACTAGTCGCAAAGGGGAAGTCTGTCCACAGCGGCATGAGTCATTTGGGTGTCAACGCAGTTGAAGCACTGTTGGCGCTCTGGCCAACCATCAACAACATCAAATCAAAATATGCCAAGCTGCTCAGCACGGCTACCGTGTTCCCAATTTCTGATCAGCAGGAAACCGCTCGGTCTGTGATGAACGTCAATATGATTTCAGGTGGAATCGCAGCCAATGTTGTGCCAGACACTGCCCAATTGCAGTTGGATGTTAGATTTGCGCCTGAACTCTCCGTACACACGGAAAGTGCGTGGATAAAAAACCAGTTACAGCGCGCAATCAAAAAGTCTCACGCAAACATTGCAATTGAGGATGGTGAACTATTCGAAGGGTACGCGTGTACGCACCCAGAAATTGACACATTTGAATCGATCCTGCAATCAACCACTGGCGAGCGTGGTCAATACTGCGTGCCCGGCTCAACACCGGTTGCCAGTTGGACAAAAGGACTGAGTATTCCGCACTTTGGCCTTGGTGTAGCTCGTTATGACTCGAACATGCATGGACTCAATGAACGCTGTTCATTGCATGATATGGCAGGGTTGAGCACTGTTCTACAAGAGTATCTGGTATAAAATGTGCTCTCAGGGGTGATTGACATCTGACCCAATGCCCGCCACACTGGAACAGCATGCAGCAATTACCTTCAGAGCTTCAGAAAAACGCAATCGACTTATCCCATTTTGGCAGGACATCTCGATTCCAATTGCTTGCCACACGTGTTCGAAAATTGCATCCCAAACTTTTCATCCCGCTCATAGCTTTTGCAGTTTTCATGCTGCCTCTTACCCTTCGTTCAGTCTCGAAACCCACCCAAACAAGTTCGGAAGCTAGTCAAGGAGTGCACGTTCCAGGCAGGATCTTTTATCTTTCGCCAACGGGTACTGCCAACACCACTTGTGATGTTTCACAACCCTGCGGTGACATCGCGACTGTCTTGCAGCTTCCCTCACTCGGCGAGCAAGCTGGGGACACGGTGATACTGCGTGATGGAGTGTATGTAGGCCAACAACGAGTTGTGAATAAGCACTTTGCCTATCCTGTGCAGATACAGGCAGAGCATCCATATAAAGCGGTGCTACAAAACAATGGGGTCGTCCTTAACTTACGCAATGCATATAATCTGGTGTTTCAAGGATTAGAGCTCAAACAAGTTGAACCCATACCGACTTGCAACACCACAAACGAATCGGCTTACATCATACAGTTAAGTGATAGCTCAGACCCAAATGGTCCGTTTGGCGCCAAACGAGGGCCAGACTCTGTCTACTACGACGCAAACGGCAAGCTCTATCCCAATGGGACTGATTTTACCGGGGAGATTACCTTCGAGAATAACATCATCCACGACAGTTTTTGCGAAGATCACATCAAACTGCAAAATGGCGGCAACATCAATATTGTTGGCAACATGTTTTACAACCAAGCAACAAGAAATAACGCCGCTGGCACCGTTGCCAATACGGGCACACCGGATGAGTTTATCGACGTCAATAGTGTCTTTAATGTGCGCATTTCGCAAAACCTGTTTTTCAACGATTTCGCACATCCTGCCGAGACCGGCGCATTTATTGTGGTCAAAGACAGCGGCATGGGGGTTCCTGATGGTAACACTCGGTTTGGTCTGACAGATCAGACTGGTCAAGTAGTTGCCCCGTATCCCAATGGAAACACATTCGCAGTCAATCCTGATCCCAACAGTCCAGGAACTCGACTCAATACCTGCAACCCGGCGGGATCAAACTGTGATACCGTGATTGGCTCCAACTCAATTCAAATTGATCGAAACATCTTCTTTAACTTCAAAAACACCAGCACACAGTATCCCTGGCTGCAGTTTGGCGCTGAGGATACATTAATGTATGTTCTCAACCACGGCATTGTTGAAAACAATCTCTTCATTGGCAATAGTTCAGCCATAACGCGTGCGGTCTTTGAGTTGGAAGGGGTGCGCAACTTCCAGTTTCGCAACAATACCATCACTGGTTCGCTTCCGAGTAAACATTACGGATACAGGCTGAAGTCGCAAGATTTTGCCTATCGGTTCCCCAATACAGCAGTGACTATTGCCAACAACATTTGGGCTGACCAGACAGGAACAATGGGAACAGAGGACTCGACTGTACCGTTTTTTGCCCGAGCAGAAACAACAACTGTCACACCACAGCGACTACTCGCAAACAATCTCTACTGGAACAACGGCCAACCAATCCCTAACACGCTCAATTTTGTAGCACAGTACACCGAGGATGTTGCTCCTGTGTTACTCGATCCTGGCCTACCCAACCCAGCCCAGCTGCAAACGCCGCTGTGGGATGGAGCCACCTTTCGCGCTGTCGTTGCCGGTCAGGCACCTGCCACTAACATTGCAGCAGTGTTTGAAAACCTAGTTCGAAACTTTGGAACACCAACTGTCGGCGTCACAGACAAGGCAAATCAAACCTACGCATCGCCAGTAGATATCCGGGGAGCGCAACGTGGCCCTTCCCCAGACATCGGCGCTGTTGAGCTTTCCCCATTTGCGCCACCCTCACCCACACCAATGGCTTCACCGATCCCAAGTCCTTCAATCATTCCAACTCCCCGATCAACTCCCCTTTCATCTCCAACTGTTCCAACAAGCACGCCAACCAGCTTTCAGGAGCTGAAAGTCAACTTCCAACCAGCCGATGCTGCGATTCCGACAGGTTACATTGCCGATACCGGCGAGCGATTCGGAGAGAGAAATGGCTTACAGTATGGCTGGAGCTACGATATCCACACCGCAACGCGCAAACGCAATTCTGCAGAATCCCAATTGCGCGACACTTTGATTCACATGCAGTTAAACGGCAACTATCGCTGGGATGTTGTAGTTCCCAATGGGCAGTATGAGGTAACTATCATGGCTGGAGACCCGAGCTTTACAGATTCGCTCAACAGTTTGCGTGTAGAAAGCACTGTGCTGGAAGATGATTCAAGAGATAATTTTGACTACTACACAACAACTGTTTCAGTCACTGATGGTCGTTTGACAATTCGCACAGCCAGCACTGCCCAAAATGCAAAGCTAAATTATGTGGTGATACGCAAACTCTGAACTTTCTGCGCGATTGAGTGCAGTTTACTTCACACCTTTTACGGTGTACCCAAGCTCGGCGATACGCTCTGAGACAAGCTGCATATCCAATGCTGCATCTTCGCTGACTCGCAGCACTGTTTTTGCTTGCGCGTAATTTGTACTTGATTCTAACACTCCGGGAACATCCTCCAGCACGTTATCGATTGACAACGCACAACTACTGCAATGCATACCGGTAATTGCCAACACAATTTCTTTTCCTGGTTTATTTTTTCGAAAAAAGTTAAACATATGGCTCCTATTGTACTTCCATGATACCCGTGTACATGCCCATGGCACAGGAAAATTGATACTTGCCCTTTTTGGTGGGTGTAAACGTGGCAGACTTACGATCAGTAGGTCCCAATTGCAGACGCACTCCAAACTCTTTGAAGTAGAAATAGCTGGCACAGGTGTAGTTATTGTTAGTTTGCAACGTAAGTTCAACTGGTATGCCTGCCTTTACCTTGAATCGGTTCGGCACGTACCCATCATTGGTTGCTTCAATCAACACTCGTTGCACTTGTTGTCCATCTGCAGCTACAACCGCAGGTGAAGTTTGAGTTGTATTAAATCGTTCATCAGAGAAAAAATTACTTACTCGCTGGAGTGAAATTGGTGAACCCAACACAACCAACACCCCATTAAGACTGCTCAAAGCAAGAATCAGCAATAAGACCGCAGCAAACTGCAAAAACTGCTGAGTATAACTTTCAGACAAGCGCGCCGTGGCGACACCAACCAACGCAAACAAGGGCATAGTGCCCAACACAAAAAAGCCCATGATGAGGGCGCCAGCAACTGGACTTCCAGAAGTGATTGCCAGCACTTCCATTGCTTGTGTCACTCCGCAGGGAATAAAGACGGTGGCTGCGCCAAGCACGATGGGGGTAAACACTGATTCGCCCGCACTCGTTTTTTTCAGCCAACGTCGCACACTCTTTGGTGGCTGTAGAATCACATACCGAAAGATTGGGTGTAGATTGAGCAAATTTCCTACCGTGGCTAACATAAACACCGCTGCCAACGTCTGGAACACCAAGCGGACACTCAGACTCAGTTCAACGCGTGACCCGATCCAACCCAACAAAAAACCGAGGGCTACATGCACAAGTAGTTTGCTCACAAGAAACAAAACTACCGGCACCCAGTCACTCGGATCTAATGTGCGTAATTTGCTTGCTGTACCGCCACTCGCTATTTCATCACGCTTTTGGTTACTCACAAAACTTGCAATCAAACCTCCCTGCATTGCCAAGCAGCTCAGCCCTCCAGTAGTAAGTCCAGTTAGAAAAATTGCCCACAAGTTCATACGCTCCTATATTGTATGTTACAACCGCACTCGTTTGAGACGCAGTGCGTTTAGTACTACCGAGACACTTGAAAAAGCCATGGCACCACCCGCAATCATGGGGTTCAACTGCCATCCGAAAAATGGATACAGCACGCCCATTGCGACTGGAATCAACACAATATTGTACCCAAATGCCCATACTAAATTCTCACGGATGTTGCGCATCGTGGCTCGTGAGAGCTTGAGCACTTTTGGCACCAAACTGATATCACTTCGCAAAAGCGTTACCCCTGCGGACTCAATTGCAACATCAGTTCCACCACCCATGGCTATACCAACAGCAGCTGCAGCCAAAGCAGGTGCGTCATTAATACCATCCCCGATCATGGCCACTACTTTTCCCTGCTGTTGCAGCTGACGGACTTTTTCTTCCTTATCCTGTGGCAAAACCTGAGCCATAACTTGTGTGATTCCCGCCTGTTGGGCAATTGCTTGTGCAGTCTGCTCGGTGTCTCCTGTTGCCAAAATTACTCCTACACCAAGGGCAGAAAGATCAGCCACTACCTGCTTGCTTGCAGGTCTGATGGCATCTGCGATACTGAGCACAGCTACCTCTTCACCATTCACTGCTGCGTGCACCACAGTTAATGCCTTCGAGCGCCACGCATCAGCGAGTGTCTGGAGCTCATCAGAAAGATTAACTTGTTGTTGCTCTAACAATGTCCGTGTACCTACCAATACGGCATGTCCACCAACCATGGCTCGCACACCTTTGCCCGTTTGATCCTGGAATTTTTCTACATCCAATTCAGTTGCTCCCTTTGTTTCCAAGTACGTTACCACGGCTTGTGCAAGGGGATGATGAGATTTTTTTTCGATTGAGTATATGAGCGAACTGATAAAATCCTCGGCTGTAGTTCTGGGTGGCAACTTCACTTTTGCCATCCGCAGTTGATTATCACTATCAGGTGCCCATTGGTACTCTTGCACCACAGGCTTGCCAACGGTGAGCGTACCTGTTTTATCAAAAATCACGGTAGTGACTTTGCTCGCACGCTCCAGTGCCTCTGCATCACGAATGAGGATACCTTCGCGCGCACCCTTGCCCACGCCCACCATAATAGAGGTTGGAGTTGCCAAACCCAATGCACACGGACAGGCAATAATCAGTACTGAAATCATGCTCACAATTGCACGTACCAGCGTCGGCTCAGGACCAAAAAGCAGCCAAGCAAGGAATGTGCCTACTGCAAGCAGGATGACCGTAGGAACAAAGTAAGCACTGATGGTATCAACCAACATTTGAATCGGTGCTCGTGAACCCTGTGCCTCTCGCACCAAACGAATAATGTTTGCCAGCATCGTCCCAGCACCAACTTTTTCTGCTCGCATCTGAATGCTACCTGTTTGGTTCACTGTGGCTCCGATAACTTTGTCGCCAACTGACTTTGTTACCGGCATGCTCTCGCCAGTGACCATACTCTCGTCCAAACTCGTTTCACCCTGCGTAATCGAGCCATCGACGGGAATTTTTTCGCCAGGCTTGACGATGATTGTGTCACCGACCACTACTTCAGCAACTGGGAGCACCACTTCTTTGCCCGACCGCAGCACTAATGCTTGCTGGGGCTGCAAATTCAACAATGTCTTTATCGCGTCAGAAGTCTGACTTTTTGCACGCAATTCCAAAAATTTGCCAACTAAAATCAAAGTAATGATGGTAGCAGAGACTTCAAAATACACGTGTGCTTCCACCCCCGCCATCATCAGCTGGCTTTCAAACAATACGACCAACACTGAAAATAGGTAACCGACCGATGTGCCAAGCGCAACCAGCGTATCCATATTGGCAGTTCGATTCAACAGCGCAGACCAGGCGCTGCGATAGTAGCGCCAACCCACCCACAGCTGAATCGGTGAAGCAAGCACCAACTGCAACCACGCATTGCGTAAGAATTCTGGAGCAAATGGAAGCATGCTGCCCACCAAAAGCGCGAGCGTAAGTGGAATGCTTATAGCTAATTTTCGTTGAATATCTTTAAGCTCTTTGGCACGATCTTGCGCAAGCACGTCGCTTGCATCTTCTCCATGCAGGTGAGCAGTGTATCCCAGCTTAGCTACGGTTTTTTCAATGCTTGTGTCCGCAACTTCACTCTGAGCAACTATACTTGCCATCTCGGAGGCATAGTTGACTGTGGCCGACTCAACCCCCGGCAGCTTGCTCAGCGAACGTTGGATGTTGGCCGCACAACTTGCGCAGTGCATGCCTGAAATGAGGAATGTTTTGACTGGCATATGCTCCTTCTAGCGGCTTTTTTTGAACACTTCCATTACTTCGGAAACTGCCTGCTGAGTCCGTCCCTGTTTGACGTGATTTACCACGCAGTGATTGAGGTGGTTTTCGAGCAGCACTGCCTCTGCTTTTTCAATTGCAGAGCGCACAGCCTTGGTCTGGGTGAGCACGTCGATGCAGTAGGCATCCTGCTCAACCATGCGCACAATCTTGTCTAGGTGTCCGCGCGCAATCTTTAAACGATGGGTGATATTCTGCTTTGGAGTTTTTGTACTAAACATAGTAGTGTAGTCCCCTTATGGGGGAGTAGAACTATTGTACAGTGATGCAAGTGATTGTCAAACACGAATTGTTACCATATATGATTGCTTGAATTTGTCTTTGACGCACTTCTTCTGTCCACTAAAAACGACTGCTCTGAGCATTACCCCTAGATGTGCTATAATACCTACATATTTGATGTGTATAAATTAGAAATCAACTATGAACGCTGAAAGAGAAAGAGGTTTTGCAAATTTCTTGTTGATCATCATCCTGCTGAACCTTATATTGGTTAGTTGTAATTCCTCTCCTGCTACAGCTCAAGTGTCTGTCGATTCGCCGCCACCAACACCTGGCGCCACTTACCCTACAGTTGAAGCAGAAAGCTGTCTAGCAACACTCCGATTACTCGATAAGAATGGCAACGAACTATGGTCTGGAACTCCATGGCAAAGTCCTCAAGAAGCTACCGCTGCTATACAAAATGTACTTCGCTTATTTCCCACTCAAACTAACACTCTGCTTGCAACTGATCAGTGTGATACTGCAGAAATAGCAGCATTGCAGTCGACAATTTCAACTGAATCCCACATCGCCGCTGAGGAAAATACATCACTTGCACAACTTTCGGATGGCAGTTTCACATTGGAGATCATTACTCCTACAGCAACAATGACTGTGCGTCTGAATCTAGATGAGGCTTGGAACCCTGAAACCGACGGGAGCACAGTAACCGTGAGGTCTGCTCAGAAACAAGAAATACCAACTCTTTGGAATTTGGTAACTACGGGTCAAGGTATTCAAGTTGGGCGACTGCAAACAACTTCCACAACATACTACAATGATCTCCCACAGTTTGCGCAGCTTATGCACCAGGGTGTGCAAGAAACTATTCGACCGTTGCGGCAAAATCAAGTAGTGATCATGAGTTTTAATAGTGGTGAAAGCAGATTTCTAAGTGGGGCAAATGAACTTAACGGAGGTCTCTGGCCTGCAAACAGTGAAGTACGTGTCACTAGTGACAACATACCCACCCTTACCGATTGGATAAACAGTGTCGATACGACTGTTTTGAACCAACCCATCACAGTAGACGTCTACCTCGTTCCTGAGCCAAACCCGCAAATAACTGGAGCCACTCAACCCTGAGCTAGTTTTTTGCCAATGTTTTCATACAGCGCTCGTGTCATCTCAGCCAACTCAAAGACTGGCTTCCAGCCCCAATCTGTTCTGGCTGCCGTGTCGTCGATCGTTTGTGGCCAACCTTCTGCAATCTGCTGGCGAAAATCAGGCTTATAGGAAATCTCAAACTGAGGATCAAGTTTTTTAAGTTCCGCCGCCAACTCGGCTGGCTTGAAGCTAATAGCGGAAAAGTTATAGCTGGTACGCACTGTAATTTTTTCGGCCGGCGCTTGCATCAAATCAATTGTGCCGCGAATTGCATCATCCAAATACATCATGGGCAGCACTGCATCTTCTTGTAAGAAACAGGTGTATTTGTGCTCCTTGTGGGCACCATAAAAAATGTGAATAGCATACTCTGTTGTTCCATCACCCGGAGCAGCCTTCCAACCATTCAGGCCAGGATACCGTAGACTGCGCACATCAACGCCGTACTTTTTCCAGTAGTACTGACACATCAATTCACCCGCAACCTTGGTGACACCATACATTGTAGTTGGTTCCAGGATGGTGTGCTGAGGCACATTTTGCTTGGGCGTAGTCGGACCAAATGCCGCAATTGAACTCGGCCAGAAGACCTTTAGCTTGTGCTCTTTCGCTAAATCAAGCACATGCTTCAAACCATTGACGTTCACATCCCAGGCTAGGTCTGGATTTTTTTCTCCTCCAGCCGAAAGCAGCCCCGCTAAGTGATATATCTCAGTGATACCGTGTTTTTTAACTAACCCGGCTAACAAGCCTGCGTCAGTCACATCACCTTTTTCCAAGATGCCGTCAAAATCGTTGGCAACGGTTTCGCGGGCAAGAGCAATAACATTGTCTTTTCCGAAACGTTCCTGCAGTACAGGAACGAGCTCACTGCCTACTAAGCCAAATGCGCCAGTTACTAATATTTTAGCCATAAGCTCCTTTTTGTACACTGAGTTGAGTGTATCACACCACCAATAACACACAATAAAGCATTGTTGCAATAACCTATTGACATTCCTCAGCAGACATACGTACACTGGTGCTACGCAGAAATCCCAGCAAATTGTTTGTTTGGATACAGTTAGCAGAAAGATACCTATGCCAACCTATAAGCGAAAGAGTTCGACCAGAGCTACATCTCCATTCAAATCACCGGGCATGA
>CAZBMX010000006.1:0-20276 GCA_964493195.1 uncultured Pseudomonadales bacterium | reverse complement strand
CAAGAGATCCTCATATATACTACGGGTACATATGAAATTGAGGCAGAGTTAAACACTACTGCTAAGCAGACTGATGGTTCATTCATAGATCTCCCAAGGGATTACTTTGCACCCCAATCCCTCAGAATTGTGGCTCAAACTGATACAGAAAATGAAAGGTACACTGATCAAAATGGTCAACCTTTAGCACACGGTATTAGTGTGTATGACGTTAATGATGCAGAAAATCCACAAAAAAAATTGCTATTAGCTGAATTACCAAAACAACTCGAAATTTTGATCCATTTCGTGGACGACATCGGTTTTCCAACCCGAGACTTACCTGCTCACGCGTTTACTTTTTACTATGACAACCCCACCTCTGACAGCAGTGCTATCAGACCTATCTTGGATGCCAATCAACTCCATGTATTTGTCAGTTTACCCAAAGGGGTATTCACAGAAAAACAATTTGATGCTACTCAACTCAGCGAATTCTATGGTGAAAGAGTGGACGTAAGCGGATGGAGCAGCCCTGCGTTCCAATTAACTAAGGCTTTGCATGCGGCAATTCAGGCGCTCACCGTCGATAATTCAACCACCGGCACGCTGACAGCTGAAAGTTTTGAACCAAATGGAGTAGATCTGGTAAATGAGACTAATCCCACTTTGCTTGCAAATGTTCTACATGGGGACGATAAGTATTCTAGCTATCAAGTTGATAACAACCCCTTACGAATTGTGGTAACAAAAATTAGCTGAAATAATTTGCAATCCAGGTTGTTTACGTTTGACAAAAATAACACCGACGTTTTCAACCAGATTGATTACAAGTAGTCACACTTGCGTTTCCGTTAACAATTACTCATAATCGTCAGCATGTACAAGAAGTATGTTGCAGTTTTTTTGTTGCTAGCCGCATTAAGCTCATTTTTTTTCTATTTCAAACCAAGTATCTTCGACATTAACACAACAGATACTAAGAATACACTGTCTATTTCAATTAAATCAGTAAGCGGCGATTATCGAGTCAATCAGGACTCAGTTGATGAGCTGTTCTTGTTGAAAACGTTAGAATCTCTTGGCTACAAAAAAACTTGGACAAACTTTCGGTTGCTACAGGACACGACACGCTTTGAGCCAAAATCAGTGGCAATAGTAACTCATGACATTGGAGACCTCTCTGAAGCACAAAGACAATCGCTTGTGTATAAGGTAACAAATGATAAGTCAATTCTGGTTGGTTATCATTCTAATTTTGATCATGAGACTCAATTATTCGCTTTCGACGTCTATTACGACTTTAAACAATTTGAGAAAAGTGGTTCATCAGGTTTTGAAAAAAACGTGAAGTACGACACTTACAAAATTCTTTACCTAACATCCTTATCAAATAGACCATCAGATGAAAATGAGCTGAGAAAACTGTTAGAAACATTAGAGTTTGAAAGTAGGAAGTTGTTTGAAGTTGAATCGAATAAAACATCCGCTCAAGTAAGAAAAAAATCACTACTCAAGTCACTGATTGTTTTGTTTCGTCCAAAAATTGCTTATGCTGCCTGTTCTGGATTTTTCACTTGTGGAACTCAAACAGAAAATTGTAGTAATGTTTCAGTGTGTCCAATCAATAACGTCTGTGACCGCACCACGCACAAATGTGAGTTCAATGCCCCTAATGGATCTCCCATCCCCTGCAGCTGCAACGTCGAATGCACCGGTGACGTCGCAAAAAGTTGCTCAATTATTGGCAGCCAAAACTCTTGTAACAGCCCTGATCAGGGGTGCAACCCCCTTTGTTTGAATTCCTCAAACTGCTCCTGGTCGGGCGCCCCAGACCCATCACCACCACCTTCATCATCGCCACCACCTAGCGGGGGTGGGGGAGGGACAACTTGCTATCGCTGCGTCAATGCAGCTGCTTGTGCGTTGACGACTTCAAACGAACCGTGCGGATGCGAAAGTTGCACTACCGAAACCTCAAAAAAAGCACTCTATCTTTTTGATGACACAATCAATGAAAACGGAGTTTGGGAACCAAACCTGGGTGAAAAACGCATCACCAGCAATAATAACCCAAACTGCACGAATCATGGCAACGTCATGTATCTTGCAGGAGCGAATCTAATTGTGGGCACCAATACCATCACGGACAGCTGTAACATTGGCGAAAATGAGTATCCGGGCGATGCCTGCCAAGATACCAGGCAGTGTAGTGCATGGAGCAGTGGCAGTTACTGGACGCCGACGGCTATTACCACTGTACTAAACGTAGAAAATACTTGTTTTGCCGAACAAACCTGCAGCTGCGGAACATGCTCCGGTCTAGGCTCTGCTTTCTGCCAGTCAGAAACAGCTTCTGGCTCAGTTTGCAGACAGGACTCGAGGTACTGCGACACCAGCAACTGGCAGTACAACCTAAAAAGCGGCCCATACGCAATTGTAACCAGAGAAACCCGTGATGACATCAGTATCGGTGCTCAGTTTCCACTCGGCTGGAGACCTTCTGCATTCAACGTAGAGTCTGGCGATTGGTCGTCCACCAACGGCTCTTGCACCGGTGCCATTGGTTACGGATTGGTACTTGATCAGGAAAAGTCATGCACAGTCTCACCAGTCAATACTGATACCACTACCGCCGGTGCTCCAATCAGCTTGACAGTAACCGGCTATTCTACCCAACCAAACGAGTCGGTAGCATTGACGCTGATCAAAAAACAACCCGCGCCAGCTACCGCTCCCACCAACGCACAGCTGAATCCAATTCCACCAGGCGCAACTCAATCCTACTATGCATCTCCTGCTCCTGGTCGCTACTACTACAACTACACCACCAACTGTACAGCTGGCGGCAGCGCAACCCCTTGTAGTAAACAGGTTGTCATCGACGACCTGCCAGTAGGGGAGTACTATGCGTTTTGTGCACTCAATACCCAAAACCCCAACCGCTGCACCGGTAATCCAAACTGTATACATGAGGGTTTGGGAGGAACAATAGACTGCTCCACATCAGGATACGAGAGCTGCAGTACGGGTGCCCCCGATGACAACGCTACCATCAAGGTCACCTGTAGCCCTGTCTGTACCCCAGCTTGTGGTCAAGACAACGGCTGTGGCACTGGTCAATTTTGCGGCCAGAGTGATAATGCACCACCTCCCATGCCAAACCCGATGAGCAGCCGCGACATCATCGTCACCACACCAAATGCCTTGCCATCCAGTCATTACGCAACTATCAATTGGTCAACTGGGCCACTTATCCCACCAAACAATGGTCCGACTACACGCTACGAGCTCGTTATAGCTAAACGAAGTGCGACGTTTGATCCAGGAGTTGCATGGCAAACTTGCAGTGCGCCAGTAAACTTAGGCGGCTGCGGACTTGGGTTCACCACCTGTGACGCAACCACCAATGGCATTCCGCACCGCTGCGTTCGACACAACACCACACTAACTTACAACTTCTTCCCAACAGCTGCCATCAGCAACCAAGTCAACTTCTACGCTCGGGCAGCAAATACCAGTTGCTCCGCATACACGAGCAACTATTACAGTAGTTTTAGCGTCGCCCGAGAATACAACCTCATGCAAACCATCAACGGCACCATCTACAACGACAGCACTGCCACCGGCTCGCCACTTTGTAGCACAGGCACTGCTGATCCAACACCGTTCGCCCCGCCATCCGGCACCACCATCACTGAGTCAAAAACCAGTGACGCGCTCACATTTGACGGGGTTGCCTCCTCGTACTCATTCACCGGCTCTGTGCCCTACAGCCCCACCACCTGGTTGGGTGACAAATCGGAAGTCCAGCTGACACTGCCGCCACCCACAGATCCTGCCAACGCACTGGTGTGCGCGTGCCCGAACAACGGTGCGTGCCAGTACTCAGACATCAGCTCTCCCCAAGCCGATTTAAACTTCTTTTTGACCACCGTAGATCTGTCGGCCGAAGCCTGGTGGCAAACCGTCACCGGCCTAGTGTACGCTGCCAGAGATGCCATATACTCCAACATCCCTGACGACTGCAAAAATGGCACCGGCACGAATCCCAACTGCGTGCCATACCTGATCACCCAAGATGCAACCATCAGCGACGACAGCGCGCGAGCACTCAGCGCCGGCATCCCCATGTCCGGCAGCGATGACGTAACAGGTGGAAGCAAAACAGTGTGGCTAACAGAGCGGGTGCCACAAGCGCTCACCTCGAAGGCCACTGAACATACCCAGCTGCTGCAAGAAGACTTTGCCTACTTCCAGGCAAAATATGACTATGCCAACCTGCCTGCGCTCAACTTGCCGGGAGATGGCTCAATGCCAGATATCTCGACAGATCAGGTGTTCAAACATACTGGTGACTTGACAATTCAGCCAAACGGCAATGTATGGAAACTCGATAGCGGTCAAACCCTCATCATTTTTGTGGAGGGCAACCTCACCTTTGCCGGGGACTTCAATACAGATGATCCGCTCACCGACGTAACTGAAGGCGGATTCATGGCATTTATTGTAGATGGCTCAATCACTTTTGATGCCAACGTGGGTACCGCCGACTTGACCGCTACAACACCCACCGTTGAAGGTGTCTTTATCGCTGATCAAAACATCACCATCGATGCGGCAGCGGTGAGCACCATCAAAGACAAGCGCTTCATCGGGGCGGGTACGTTCGTTGCCTGGGCACAAAGCGGCACTGATGGAGTAGTCCTCAACCGTAACTACCAAGATGGAGGACTGGGTGGTCTGGACAACCGAGACTATCCAACCGAGACGTTTATTTTCAGGCCCGATTTCACACTCAACATTCCAGACGAGATGAAGTCAACAAGTCTATTCTGGCAGGAAGTGAATTGAGATGTCACACCGCAACCACAATCAAACTGGTTTTACCCTAATTGAATTACTCGTTACAACCGGCATTACTGCTTTCATCATCTTGACGGTTTCCTCACTATTCATGGTTTTTTTAATGGGGAATGCGCGCACGAACACTCGATCATTTGTCAAAAACGAGGGCGCATTTGCACTCGGACGGATTGAGTTTTTGCTCAGAAACTCCCGGCAATTGGAAACAAACACTGATGGAGACATTTGCGCTGATGACATGCGCAGCATCGCTTTTACTTCAGCCGACGACACAGTGGGGGAGATTGGCATCGTTTTGGATGGCGACGCAGAGAAGATAGCTTTACAAAATCCAGCCGCAGAGACTCAATTTCTGACCTCTGATGGAGTAACTTTGGTAGACGGTCTGCACTTCAGTTGTACAGATACAAATGGCAAGAAAACCGTTACCATACGCTTTACCCTCACCAAAGAATCGCCCACACTCTCTGACTCAGCACCACCCTCCACAACGGAGGAATTCACTTCTGTCGTCTTCTTGCGGAACTAGTTCCACTCACGTAACACTTGCTCAGAACTGAGCGATTGCTGTAAATTATCGTCTGCCCACTCGATGGTCACTATGATTTGCGCAGTGCCATTGGCTACCACCACCTCAACTTCGCGGAAGTACTCCACATTTACTTCGCCAACCTTGATGCCATCACCAGAATCACATGCTCCCGCTGCTTGTGCTAACGTCTCTTCTGTAAACTCCGCAGGAATATTGCTAAAACAATACACTGTGGTGCCACTCAGGGCGCTGGCAAATTGATTCCACCCCAACCGATTCCGCTCTTTGCGAAAACTTTCCTGTACATCCTGTGCCAATTTTGTTGCAACTTCCCGATAGCGGGACTGAGCAGAATTGCGCACCGAGTGACTCATACCAAACGCAATCGCTGTAACTACCAGACCAACCACAACAGTGGCTATGAGAACTTCGATCAGTGAAGAGCCAGTTTGTGTTTGTACGTACGTTTTTATTGGCATGCTACATCCCCCCAACATCCCTCCGTAATCTCGCCACCCGGCGTCACGGAAAATCGATATGTTTGAGAATCATTGGTGATGACTATCTCTTGATCACTACCCAGATTTGTTCCCCCATGGAGCGTGTTGAAAATTATCGAAAAATTTTGACTCGCACGTACTGAGCTTGGCAGTACAAATGAATCTGTAGCTGGCTGGTGTGCGGCAGAAGTAGCTAACGACTCACCACACCACGCACTCAGACTCACTGTAGCCCCTGGAGCAGTACTATCAACAGCTACATGAAAACCGTATAACGCAGTTGCAGGAGGACCTGTTGTCGCGCAACCAGATGGTGTATCACGCACTTGGGCTTTAGTGCGTGCCGCTTTGAGCATGGATTGCACTTTTTTTGCTGTCTCAAGAACTGTTTGTTTGTCATTAAAATTGATGTATCCAACTAAACCACCTCCTAAAACAGTGATCATTATTGCAACAGTCAGCAATAATTCAATGAATGTGAATCCACGTTGACGAGTGAGAAAGGCAGTATTCATACGCACAGTCTACGGGTTTTTAGCACAATAATAATCTCCTGTACCAAAGACACAGCTGGTGTTCGTGCTGTTGCCTGGATTATTGTCACCTTCCATGGTGGCACAAATACAGAAGCTGCTAGTTGAACCATTCCAACTGTATGCATCATGACCGCTTTTTGACTCAGTTGGTGCGGGAGCACTCAAATAGCTTGCGGCGATCAACGCATCGGCAATAGCACTGAAAGAACCGGTTGGGTACTCGCCCTGATCAGCCCGATACAGCACTAGCGCTTGTCTGATTGACTCCATATCAGCCTTACGTTTGCCGTTGCGAGCATTTTGACCAGCGTTTTGGAAGGTCACTAGACCAATTGCGGATAAGACAATAATGATGGTGGTCACAACAAGCAACTCAATCAAAGTAAAACCTTTTCTTGATCGTGTGTTCAACATATGTTTTCTCCTTACTGTAAATTCTTGACGCAGAAGTACTCACCCGTACCTCCAAGGCCAGAACAATCGGTACTAGCACTGCTACTATTGCCAGTTTCGTCTTCCAGCGTTGCGCAGGCACAGTAAGAATCATTGGTTGCTGCCACAGCGCACACATACGCTGGATGCGTTCCACCTTTTGGATCAACGGGGAACGGATTGAGTATAGCGCCGACACCATCACAAGTACCAGGATATACTGAATCATTCAATGAATAGTACTGCTCTAATGCAGTTTGCATTGATTTTATATCGGCACGTCGTCGCGCATTACGGCTTTTTTGCTGCGCATTGGTAAATGCAGCTGCACCCATTGCCACCAATATACCGATAATTGAGATCACAACCAACAACTCAAGAAGGGTGAACCCAAACTGGCTCGACTTTTTGGCTGAAAACAATTTCATACAGCTCCTTTGTGTGGGCGCACGCGGTTGGCGTGGTCCTATTTTCCTTGCACTACTACAGTTATTCGAGTGATAGGCAAATCAGCTGAGTCAACTCCCCACTTGTCTGTAAATTGTAACCTGGCCACATATGTGCAACTGGCTGTTGCGCAAGTATAGGTGTGATCTGCCTGACCACTTTCTTCAGTAATCGGCTCACTACCACCATCACCGAACTCAATAAAGCCAGATAGAACATTGCTGGGGCCTCCATCACCAACGTAAATGAATTCGACAGTTGTACCTGCGGGAATGGTGAGTGTTCGCGTCTGTATCTCAAAGAATGGATTAGAAGTGAATGACAAAACCAATGGCCGACTCACACATTGTGAGTAGCAACTTTGTTCACAGTCGAACAATCCAGTGATGCGGTCACCGATACCTTTTTCAGATTCCTCCCTACAACAAGTATAGCCATATCCGTTACAGCTGGTAACTGGACCATTTTTGAGTGCTGTTGCATCTAATGTTTCTACCAACACACCCTCTTCCAACTGCAATAGCTTGCTTTTGCTCACGTAGGTAGAGGGTATCTTGAGCGACTGCTCTAGTTCTTGCCCAAGTCCCCAAAACGCAGCGAGTACAATTCCACTTGGCGCCTCGTTAGTGATAAACCCTGATGTACCTTTGACTTTGGTGACAAACGGAGGCAAACTCTCCCGTCCGACCGAAATTGGCTGCGTACTGGCAGGATTACAAATTGCTTCAAGTACATACTCCGTGTTGGAGAGAAACCGCAACTGCATAATCACACCATCTGGCCCAACAACTCGGCCTTCCTGTTTACACTGCGTTTGATATGATCCTTGACTTTGAGCTTGGGCGAGATCTTTGACTGAAGCACGGAGTGTTGAAACACCCCAGTACATAAAAACTTCACGCGCTACGAAAAAAACACAGACACCAACAATCGAGATGAGTACAACCCCGCTTAAAAAAAATCGAAGAATACGCATACGTTAGCTGCTAACTGCTCCTCATACCATAGTAGACTGTCCGGGGCATGTGCGCAACTATTCGCTGAGATACTCAGTATGAGTATACTGAATGTCTAACCAAACACCAACTGCATATACCAGCCAAACACCACTTCACCCCAGACTAAGCTGAAAAAAGCAGCTATTATTAAAAATGGGCCAAATGGCACCGGTTGTTTAAGGGATCTCTTGCCAGTTAGAAGTAGATACGCTCCTACGACACCCCCGCTGATAAATGCCAAGAACAAACAAACAATTGTGCTCTGCCAGCCAAGCAGTAATCCAAGTGGCATCATTAACTTAACGTCACCAAACCCCATGCCTCGTTTTTTTGTGCCAAACCACAGCGCATATAAAAACCCAACCGCACCAAATACGCCTATCACCGTACTAGTCAAGTCATCAGGCCGCATTACTCCATACAGCACCAGTGCAGCCCGGTAACCGACTGCAAGAAGCGTCAAAAAAATCACCGCCGAATCAGGGATGAGGTAGTACCATAAGTCTGCAAAAAAAATCACCAATAAGAGCAAACCAACGACTAGCCAAAATAGTGGTTGTACGATGGTGAACGGCTGCTCTGCGAGTTTAAAAAATAGAAACCCAAACCAATACCACCATACAAACAACGATCCCGTCAAAACTTCTACAACCGGGTGGCTAACAGGGATTAGCGCACGGCAATATCGACACTTACCACCTAACCACCAATAAGAGAGTAGGGGAATCATGTCGTACCATTTGAGCACAGTTCGGCATGAATCGCAGCGTGAGCGCCCTTGTATCCAAACTTCCTCCAAAGCAGAACGCATGATCACAACGTTCAGGAAGCTGCCGATGGCAGCTCCCAGAATGAAAAGTGTACTGCTAATAAGTAGTATGCTCAAAACCATGTGTTAGGGCAGACAGGTCATGACGTTATCATTTGCCCAGTCTCCACAAATGGCAGCTATTGCAGTTGCGTTCGACGCCAAGTCGGCAGGCATACCTGAACCATTCGCGTCAACACATCTTGCCTTTGCTTCAGTTATGAAGGCCTTAGAGCGAGGAGTGAAGCAAACATAGGTGCTGTCACCCTGACCACCGTCATTAACAATGTATAGTGCATTCGAGGCAGTGTTGTTGAAAATACGGGTAAAGAACGTTCCCTTGAGCTCATCGGAACCAGTGCAACCATTGGTAGTGGCGGTACTTAACTTTTCATATACTGGACAAGGAGGTGTTGTGCCGTTATCCATCCATTGATTGTCTACCTGCTCCCAATCGACTTGTAAGTTCAAATCTTGCACACCTGTCTGCCATGGGTAATAGCCTTGGAATGCATTGTATCGATCTACAGCATTGAGCAGCTGTTCTGCGTCAGACCGGGATCCTGTGTCGCGACCTCGATTGATTTGCTCAACCGGATTGATTGCTGATAACACCGCCACAGCCAAAATACCTAAGATGGCAATCACGATCAGCAACTCAATCATGGTAAAACCAACCTGAGAAGCTCTGGTGCGAAGCGATTTGATTTGAGCAGAAAAAAATGTCGACATACGGTATTCCTTTACTGCACTAGGCAGGATGCTGGACAGATACTCAAGTGCTTATACTACTGTATACCAAGTAATAGCGTGATTGCAAGTGCTGTTTGTTCCCCATGTGACATGCGCGTTCTTAAAATTGCGAAGTAAGATTGTATATCGGCATAATAATCGCAATAACCATCACACCAACACCTACCCCGAGCACAATCATGATCAGTGGCTCCATAGCGGTGGTGAGATTTTTGACCGCCTGCTCGCTTTCCTGTTCAAAATACTTCGACAGCTTAAACAACACATCATCTAGACGACCAGTTTCCTCTCCCACACCCATCATCTGGTGTAGAATGGGAGGAAACTCGTCGTAATGCCCGAGCGCTTGAGAAAGCGATATACCTTTCTCAACTTGTTTGGTCACATCTTTGAGAGCATCGCGATAGATAACATTGCTCACACCATCAGTCACAATTTCAAGTGCTTGCAATAAGGAAATACCAGCGCCAAGCAATAATGATAATGTGCGAGAGAACTCTGTTAAAATGATTTTTTGTTTAAGTTCGCCAAAAATCGGAATCCGCAGCACAGCTCGGTCAATCGAGTGTTGACCTTTGTCCGTTTTGTACCAGTTGCGGAACGCCACTATGCCACCAGCGATACCTCCGATTAACACCCACCAGTAAGAAGCCATCAAGTTAGAAACACCCATCAAAATTCTGGTGGGTAGTGGCAAATCAGCACCAAAATCCTTGTACATTTCAGTCAACTTCGGAATAACAAAAATCATCATGACAAAACCCACGACTACCATGGCAAGCAACACAATGATGGGATAGATCATGGCGCCGCGCGTTTTAGAACGAAACTCTTTTTCTTTCTCCATGTTGTCGGCCAACCGCTGTAAAACTTCATCGAGTACACCGCCGGTTTCGCCTGCATTCACCAATTGAATGTAAATGCGGGTAAACACTTCTTTGTGTTTAGCTAGTGCTTTAGAAAATGAGGTGCCACCTTCAACCTCCTGCAAAAGTGTCGCAACTAACTTCGACATCTCTGCCTTACTTTGTCGTACCAGGATTGAGAGTGAGTTGGCCAAGGGCAAGCCAGCAGTGATCATGGTAGACAGCTGGCGAGTGAAATTTACAATATCGGTGTGTTTAACACCAAACAGCGCCGCACGCAGAAACGCAAACGAATCTTCCGTGAGTGGTCGAACAGAGATAACCAGCAACTTACGACTCGTCAACAAACTAGCGGCCTGTGAGTGATCCTTAGCCTCAACCTTGCCTTTGACAGTCTCGCCGAACTGATTTTTTGCGGTATACGTAAAGTATGGCATATGACTTACTCGAGCCTCAAACTACTGACTGTTTCCCATCAACCGCTCCAAATCAGCGGGGCGGAACGCATACTCTTGGGCAGTCTCAATCGTAATGGTACCTTGCTGTACCAACTTGTGCAGATGCGTCTCGATCAATGACATTCCCGCATCTGCTGACGTCTGAATTACGTTGTCAATCTGATGCGTTTTCGCTTCACGTACCAGATTGCGAATAGCCGGATTTGCGATCATGATCTCGAGCGCAGCTACCCGACCACCATTGGTTTTTGGTAACAAGCGCTGTGACGCAACAACTTTAATAGTGGCCGCCAACTGTTGGCGAATTTGCCCTTGTTGATGCGCAGGAAAAACGTCAATAATACGATCCATGGTTTGGGCTGCTGTGGCAGTATGTAGTGTGCCAAATACCAGATGTCCTGTTTCCGCAATGGTGATAGCAGACGCAATGGTTTCGTAGTCGCGCATTTCACCAATGAGTACTACGTCTGGGTCTTCACGCAAAACTGACTTGAGTGCAATGTCCCAACCGTGTGTATCATGATTCACTTCGCGCTGTGAGATAACACTTTTCTTGGGTTCATAGATAAACTCAACCGGATCTTCGATCGTGACGATGTGCTCACCACGCGTGATATTGATCGCGTCAATCATCGCGGCTAGCGAAGTTGATTTACCCTCTCCAGTCGGCCCAGTGATAAGCACTAGCCCTTGCTTAAAGCGTATAAACTCGTTGAAAACCGGAGGTAAGTTAAGCTCTTCAATCGATTTAATTTTGCTGGGAATCAACCGCAGCGCCGCCGCCATTGCATTTTTCGCATGATACACGTTGACACGAAACCGTCCTACGTCTCCAAACTGGTAACCAAAATCAAGCTCCTTGTTGACCTTAACAAAATCCTTTTGTTCTTGCGTCATCAGCGGATTGATGAGCGCTTCCGCATGCTTTGCCTCCAAAACTGGGGAGCCTTCCACAGGAACTAGCTTTCCGTGAATACGCAAAGTCACAGGCGAACCTACCACAATGTGGATATCTGAACCCTCTTGGTTCGCTAGCTGCTGCATGATGTCATGAATGTTCATAGGTTCCTTCGTCTTCTGTATCTACACTTCTGCAACTCTGAGAACCTCCTCAATTGAGGTAAAACCCTCGAGCGCTTTGATATACCCGTCTTGTTTCATTAACAGCATACCATTTTTGAGCGCTAGTTGCTCTAAATCTGAGGCTGGTTTTCGTTGCAAAATCAATTTACCCATTTCCTCGGTAATTGGCATGACCTCGAAAATACCTACCCGTCCTTTGTACTCTGGTTCTGTCTGCGGTCGATTCGCGCTTGGCCGATACAACTGAATTTTATCTGGGGTGGTATTTTTTTGTTTACACCATGAATCAAAGTGAGAGCCAAGGGCTACCTTGATATCTTCTATCACTGCCGGCTCAGGCGTATACGCCTCTTTGAAATCGGGATTGATCAGCCGCACTACCCGTTGAGCCATGATTAATGTCATTGAGGAAGCCAACAAAAAAGGTTCGGCGCCCATATCGATCATACGAGGGATAGCGCCAGCTGCCGATGAAGTGTGCAACGTAGAAAAAACCAAGTGACCTGTTAATGCAGCCTGGATTGCCAACTCAGCAGTCTCACTATCACGGATTTCTCCCACCATGATGATGTTGGGATCTTGCCGCAAAAACGAGCGAAGTCCAGAAGCAAAGGTTAAGCCGGCTTGTGGGTTGATCTGCACCTGATTGACACCTACCATCTGATACTCGACCGGATCCTCCAAGGTCATGATGTTGACTCTTGGGGTATTGATCGTGTGCAAAATGGAGTAGAGGGTCGTGGTTTTGCCTGAGCCTGTCGGACCAGTCACCAACACAATACCATGGGGAACTTTGATGGAATCCTGTACATGCCGTAGAGCGACACCAGCCAATCCTAGTTCTGCCAATGCGGGGACTGTTGAGTCCTTCTTGAGTAACCGCATCACAATCTTTTCACCGTGAATTGTGGGCAGCGTCGAAACACGCAAATCAACTTCTTGGTTGTCATTGACAAAGTTGAAGCGCCCATCCTGTGGCACTCGTTTTTCATCAATTTTTAGTCCAGACAAAATTTTGATGCGCGACACCACTGCATCGTGCACAGAGGAGGGGAGAATCAGTTTTTCGGCTAAAATACCGTCAATGCGGTACCGCACCCGGGTGCGCGACTCTTGTGGCTCAACGTGAATATCAGAGGCACGAGCCTTCATGGCAAATGCCACGATTGTCTGCACAATCTTGGTGATAGGTGCTTCACGGATGGTCTCTTTGGAAAGAGCTGAAAGATCTTGCTGTTTCGATTTAGTCTCAATGACTTGGCTTGTCTGCTCAAGCGCTGCGGTAACTTCGGAGGATAAACTTTGCGAGTAATGTTCCGCAATCGATCGCTCGATTTCCGAAGGGGTCGCGTACCGAACCTGAATGTTGAGACCCGATTTTTGTTGAGCGAAGTCAACTGCCGCCAAATCCAGTGGATCCTCCATGGCCACTATCAACGTGCCATCTTCTTTGTGGTACGAGAGCGGCAACATTCTGTAGGTGCGCGCAACACTCTCTGGCAGACGAGTTAAGGCCTGGGGATCTGTACCACTCTCAGAAATTTTGATAAACGGAATGTCGTGCAGTATTGCTTTTGCTTTGACCAAGTCTTCTTCGCCCACAAAGTTTTTCTCTTTGAGAATGTCCTCAATTAGTTTTCCCGTGCTAATTTGCTCGACATTGACTTCATTACTTTGTTCCGCTGTCAGAGAACCCTGTTGCACTAGTATTTCTGTCAGTGATTTTGCGTGATTACTCCCGAATGCGTTAGTCAGCTGGGTAGAGCGTGCGGCAGGTGGTGGTGGGGCAGAGGGTGAATTGATTGGCTGCAAGGGCGTGACACCAACAGGAGTACTTTCGGCTGTCGTCAGAGGAGTAGAGGGCGTAGGTGTATCTGCATCAACAGTAGCACCTGGCGATTCCAAAGACGCAGCTAGTTCAGCCACTGCTGCACTGGCCGCGGCTACCGCATCATCGGGCACTACAGATGCCACCGAACCGATGTCGTTTGGACCTGGGTTTGGAACAGTCGTCACACTACCCATCGACGGCTCTGAGGAAACAGAACTACTCACAATCACTGGTGTTTGGGGCGGCACCGCTAGTTGCGGAGCATCAGAATTGGCAGGCATCAGCATCCACTATAGCTGAAAACCAACCGATCAGCAACGCTCGCTACGATGCGGTATACTGGCATCAGATCATGCGACAACTCGATACGCCCTTGCACTTACTAGAACACATTACCAATTTGCAGAGCGTGCTTATCACCACTAACTTCTCAACCGATCAACCAGCCCTCATTGCTACACTGCACCAGACTGCACAGGCGAAAAGCCCCGAAAGTTTGATTTCTTTAGAGCTCATCGCTCCAGAAAAGAACTCACTCAGCATTGCGAACGTGAGAGAAATTCAAGAACAGCTTCGCTACGCAGCAACCAAACAGCGCCCGCGCTGGATTGCCCTACTGCACGCTGATACGCTGACCATCCCTGCTCAGAACGCACTGCTCAAAACTTTGGAGGAGCCACCTGCGCACACAGTACTGTTGCTCAGCACCTCGCACCCCGGTCGCTTATTGCCTACTGTCACGTCTCGCACAATGATACTTGGTGAAAAACAAATTTCAGAGATCTTACAAGTGCCACTTCCAAAACTTTCCACAGCAACTGAACCTCTTGCGTCGTATAGTGAGCTGCGCGCAGCTAGCATCGCCCAAGCCTGCCAGCGTGCAGAAGAGTTCGGGGATAAAGAAAGCGCAATTACCGCTACCCAACAGCTGCTATCAGAGATACATCACACCATGCAACGCTCGCACGAGACAGACCAAAACCCACAGCAACTCGAAAAACAGATTGAGGACGCACAATCCTGCGTGAACGCACTGCAGCAACTCGAGGCAAACTGCAATGTGAAATTGGCGATGGGGGAGTTGCTGCTATCGTTCAACTAGAGAGTTGAATACAGGGGAAATTCTCTGAGTGAATCAAGAGCTTTTTGTGTAACTGGATATAGAAGGTGTCTACGTATGTATTGCAAGTACGGCAGTAATGTTTTTGCTATGTCTGTATCTGAAAAAATTTGATGTACCTTTAGAAGGTCTATGACTCTCTGCATCTCATGAGGTTTTTGCTGAATATCCTGCACCATCCACTGCTGGATCATGATTGATAATTGACTGGTAGGATTTGAAAAATGAGTAGGCAACAATCTTTTCAACTCATTCTTATCATTCTTCCACGAAACAGTACGTAAAAAGTATTCAGCGGCTGTAGATGACTCCGATTCTGAGAAAAGTTGCTTAAATAAGCCAGTATTGCCAAAGTAGAAATTTTCAATCAAACCGTCGAAAACGGTTACAGAAATTGCGTTATCCCCAGAGAACCATGCGCTGAACAGTTGGCGCAAATCCGTATAACTAGTAGGCTCAAGATTTGGCTCCCTCTGTTTTGCCTTTTTTATAAAGTAACCATTGATGGGATCGAAAAACTCGTTCAAGAATTTCTCACGCTCAGCCTTTGTGCGGTACTGCTCGAGTGAAAGTGTAGATATGTCTTCCGCAAGCGGTTGTACTTCAGCATTTGGGTCGGCCATACCATAGGTTTTAGCAGATACCGCACCAGATCCTGGTTTAACATGTGCAGCTTTAACTGTTGCAGCGGCCTGTGCTTGCTCCAAATCCTGCCTTAAACGAACCAACTGCGCTTCTAGTTCCGCATTTTTTTGCTGCAGTTCATCTACTAACGCAGCTTGTTGTTGCAACGCAGCATCTGCTTCCATTTTTTCCCTCACTGCCTGATCATAGAGTGGCTCCTGCCCCCTAAGGTGTAAAAGTTGAGCATTTGTCATCCGCAAATCTGTAATCTCGTCCTTGCCAATCTCGATCAAGCGCGCAACAAGATTTGGATGCTGACACAGCATATCCTCAACCAAAGAAACTGGCAGTTGCTCACTGGTATCCAAGTGGCTGCTACTCCATTTTCCTTCACCTTGACTCCTCGATTCGCGAGCAAACCGCAACAAGACCCGATGTAGTGTTCCCCTATATGGCTTAGTCAACAACTCAGGGTGAATGAACACTGAATCACTAAGCGAATATGGCTCACCAGGCGCATGCGGATCACTCGGTCCCATCACAGAATCACGCCATTGCTCCATTGCCTGGATTGTCTGATTCAACACATCAATATGTTCACGTAGTTTTTCAACTCTTTCCACAAGCTCTGGATGTTGATCTCTCAGTTCTTGAAGCTCCTTTGCTGCAGCACGGTGAGCAGCATCGTTATCTGACCCTTGCCTCAACGCAACCTCGGCATCACCTAATAATTTCTTAAGACGTTGATTTTCTTCTAGCGTTTGTTGCAACTGTTGACGTAATCTGGCAAGATCGACCAATGCCTCGACTAGCTCTCTTTGGTAGTATGGCGCCTCAACAGGTAGACCTTCAGGTATTAATTTTGCAATCACTCTTTGATCGGTTAAATTAGCTAAGAAGTTAAGACCAATTAGCCCTCTGTGTTTTTCGAGTAACTGATCCAAACTATTGGAAAGTTGGCTTGTAGAAGTACTGTCGGAAACCACATGAAATGGACGTGTCAATGCAGGATTCATTTTTTGAAATATGGCAACAATGTGATTAAAATCTCCCCAATCGCTATGCTCATCGGGCACTGTGACATCGGCAGAGGAAATTGCTGAAAGGTGTTGAATGTGTGCGCTGTAGGCATCCCGAGTACGCAATACTGAAAGTACTATACTAACTACCTCAAAACAGGACTCAACCGTTTTTGCTTCCTCTAGAATCGATACATGGGGTTTGATGGGAGTCTTAGCACCAAGCCGATTAATAAAATCCCTCTCTACCTTTTCACTTTCAGCTTCCCTATCTAAAAACCCCCCAATCGTCTCATAGAATAATTTCCAATACTTTTCAATGTTGAAATTCGGTCTATCAACTAAACTATGGACCCATCTAATATCAACTCCAATTAAAAAAGAATCCTCGGCCACACACAGCTTTGGATCTACGCCCATAGCAATGGAGTCAAGCATTACTGATACTTCGAGACTTCTCAACAGCTGCAGTAGCTCCATTTTCTGAGTATTTGAGAGCTCTGGGGACCTACACTGGGCATATATTTGCACCCGTCGTTCTTTCAATTTTTTATTTTGTTGCTCCACCGATTGTAGTTTTGTAACCCGCTGCTCCCTCTGGTCCTCAGTTTCTGCTTCAGCAATGTTAGAAAGTAATAGGTTGCACGAATCCTGAAAAAAGGCAGCTGTTTTGAGTTGTTCTTGTGCATCTTCTAGTGAGCTCGAAATTACTTGGCCGCGGTCGTGTGTAATTATTTCTGAGTTGGGAGCAATCCAAACATAATTCAGTACTCCCGCTACTACTCGGGCTTCAGCGATGTGTGTGCTAGTCGTTCCATACCCAGGAACTAGAATGCGACCATCCGCGAGCAATAATGCAGCATGTCCTTCAATTGGACTACTTTTTTCCTTTTGAACTTCATCAATGGATACCAACGCCACAACTTCACTACCTCTCCCTAGATCGTCTAACTTCTCCCATGCTTTTGTTGCACGTCTGGCACAGTTCTCGCCAGGGGTATCAAGTACCTTCAACACTTGCATGGGCATTTCGAGAAATGCTCCCTGAGTTTGTTCGCCCATATCCATCTCAGTTTGATCAATTGCCATATGTCAGCTCTTCAGTTCCAGCGTGCTTTTACCCTGTAATCTTACATTGGGACTCTTACCATCAAAATTTGCTGCTAAATCAACCGTGTTCACGATGTACTCACCCTTTGTTCCGTCATGCCTCCTGCGCATCACCGCCTGTAGAGCAAGACCTTCATTCTGACTCTGCACGAGACTACCAACCGTCATACTGCCAGCAAAATTTGCTTTTATCATGACATTATTCGCCTTAAGAACACCATTTGCATCAATCTCCACAATACCAGCATCAGCCCATTGTTCCTGACCGGGATTGTTTGTTTTAGGTGCTACAGCTCTCGTGATGACTACCTTATCACCGTCTACCCTTGTTGTTGTTTTTAGCAATTCATTTCTAGAAACTGACCACTCTCCAATCCTTTCAAATCCAACTGCAGATATTTCTGTCGGAAGCTCTAACTGCAATTCTTCAAGAGCATTTCTCAAGAGTGTCATTGCGCCCGCACCCATATTTTCTTCGATTGCCTTTTCTCCCTGATTTATTTTCTCCCTCAATAGTGTTAATTGCTCGCGAAAAACTGCCAATCGATCTTGTGCCTTTTTTGCAGCTTCCGGAGCAATTCCCAGATCCTGTTCAGTCATCATACCTTTCTGAACTGAAATAGAGCATGTTTGCTTATATTCATCATTTATGCACAGAGTAACCAGATTTGCAAGGCTGAAGGACCTTGTTGCACTTCCACATACTGGTCGAACACGGAAACAAAGCGATAGATTCACGCAGGTCAAACTCATCCCACAGTTCCCATTTCCCAAACCGCTCACAATGTGCTAGACTCGAACCCTCACCCGAAATCTGCCGATTTTGGCGTATTTCAGGAGCTATCACAACCGCAACATATGGCTACAACCTCTGATAATCAATACCAAGCCCAGCAAATCAAAGTCCTGGAAGGCCTAGAACCAGTTCGCAAGCGCCCTGGTATGTACATCGGCTCCACCGATGCGCGCGGCTTACACCACCTGGCCAAGGAAATTCTGGACAACGCAGTTGACGAAGCCATTGCCGGTTTTGGCAAACGCATCCAACTGTTTCGCACCTTCGCTCGCCCCGAACAACAGGCGCTGGTGGAAGGCGACAGTGCCAACCACGAAGTCATCACTGTGGTAGACAACGGCCGCGGTATTCCTGTCGATATGCACGAAAGTGGCGTATCAGCCCTGGAAGTTGTACTGACCAAGCTCCACGCCGGTGGAAAATTCGAGGAAACAGCCTACCAAGCATCCGGTGGCTTGCACGGCGTTGGTTCTTCTGCCGTCAACGCTCTGTCCACACTACTACAAGTGGTGGTCAAACGCGATAAAGCCTATCACTACCAAGCCCATCACCAAGGAAAACCTTTGTTTCCCGTCAAAAAAATCAGTGAAAAAGAGTTCATAGCGCTGTTTCCCGTCGAGTCAGCGCGCCTGGTGGACGCACAAACTGGCACGCTGCTCAGCTTCATTGCCGATCCTACGATTTTTTCGACCACTCAATACATACACAAAACCCTGATCTCTATCATCAAAGATCGTGCCTACCTGATGGCGGGCATTTATTTCGAGATTCATGACGAGATCGAACATACGCTGCAGCACTTCTACTACGAGAGCGGTATCCGCTCATTGGTCGAGCACATCAACATGAGCCGCAAGCCGCTGCATGACGTGATGTACACAGAGAACACCTGGACCGATCCCAATACGGGCAAAAAAATCATTGTCGAGTTGGCCGTACAGTTCAACGACTCATACAAAGAGCGCCTCGAGTCGTACGTCAACGTCATCCACACCGCTGATGGTGGCACCCACGTCAACGGCTTCCGCATGGCGCTGGCACGGGTGCTGCGTGACTACGCAGATAAGTACGGCTTAATCAAGGAAAAAGAAGGCTTCACCACCGAGGACTTGCGCGAGGGTCTAGCCGCTGTAGTGTTCGTTAAAATGCCGTCCAATGATTTGCAGTTCGAGTCGCAAACCAAAACCAAGCTCAACAACGCTGAAGCCCAATCTGCTGTGTATCAAGTGTTCAAAGATGGTCTCACTCAATTCCTGGAGGAAAATCCCAAGGCAGGCCGAGCTATTATCGATAAAATCATGCTGTCCGCCCGAGCCCGCATGGCAGCCCGCGCTGCCAAAGATGCCGTCATCCGCAAAGGTGTGTTGGAAGGCAGTTCGCTGCCTGGTAAACTGGCTGACTGCCAAAGCAAAGATGCAGCAGAGTCGGAGATTTATATCGTCGAGGGCGACTCGGCTGGCGGAAGTGCCAAGCAAGGCCGTGACCGAAAGTTCCAAGCAATTTTCCCTCTGCGGGGTA
>CAZBMX010000005.1:0-20384 GCA_964493195.1 uncultured Pseudomonadales bacterium | reverse complement strand
CCTTGGTAGCCGACCTGCCCCGCACACCCACCACGGGTGCAAAAGTTGTGCTCTCGGGCTTCGGCACACTCTACGTCAGTGAAGTAGATGACAAAGAAGTGGTTCCCTTCGGCGATGAGAAAAAGCGTCAGGTCATCAAGGCCCACCGAGTGGTCAACTTCAAAGCGGGCAAACCACTACGCAAAGCTGTGTGGTAAGCTCAGTACATGCATGCCCTCAGTGCGTTGCGCAGAACCTCAGCTTCTACAGTATTTCGCTATCTAGAGATTATTCGCTTTAAGATTACTCGCATGTTGGTGTTTCGCACCGAGATGGCAATCTGGATTGTGCTGAGTTGTTTGCCGTTTGCCATACTCTTCTTGATCTGGCAAGAACTGTTCGCGGGGCAATCAATCGTCAACGGATATTCACTCTCAGACATCACCTCATACTATCTGATCAGCCTGTTTCTGATGAACTTGACCGAGGTGCATTTTGAAGGCTGGCGTTCTGAGGAAGTTCGCCTCGGTAGAATTGATCGTTTTTTCACTAAACCATTTGACTACATCACCGAGATAGTTTTGGGTGAGAGCGTGGGCAAGCTCCTGTATGGACTACTGTTTTTGCCAGTTTTTGGTGCGTTTACAGTTTTGGCCGTCCACACCGTTGGAGCCACACTACCACAACTTTCCTTGATCAGCATCCTCAGCTTTATCTGCTTGGCGCTTGTCGCTTACACCATCCAACTCTGTTTTGGGATGCTCATTACGTTCCTCACGTTTTGGTTTGAAGGCGCACAAGGTTTGGAACACTTCAAAATGCTCACCATTACACTCCTCAGTGGTACGCTCATGCCGCTAGAATTTCTGCCCGACTGGCTGCAGACTCTAACAAATCTGTTGCCATTCAAGTATCTCTACGCTGTACCTATTGGCGTGCTGCAAGGCAAGTATACAATCCAAACAGTGGATGCTGCGCACATTCTCTTTACCGTAGGAATGCTGATAGGTGCAGTGCGGCTGGTCTGGTACCAGGGAGTTCGCATGTAGGCGTCAGTTGGGGGATAGTGCTATGCAACTGAAACGACTGCACTTGTACTGGCGATTGTTCTGGAAGTTTCGCGCACTTCGGTTGATGCTCCTGTTTGAGTATCGAACCGATTTTTACTTCTGGTGTGTGGTTTCGGTGCTGTGGACCGGATTCAACTTTTTCTTTTTTGAGCTTCTTTTACGTGTGAACAACACCATCGCTGGTTGGACTAAACCAGAGATGTATGTGTTGCTTGCTACCTACACAATAATCGATTCATTCACTTGGTCATTTTTCAACCGTGTGATGCGGGGCTACACACAAGCTGTGTTTGAAGGTAGCTTCGACCAATTTCTACTACGCCCACTAGATCCGCAGCTGTCGATAAGTATACAAGACAATAACTACTCCCAACTGCCTCGGTTTTTCATTGGCATCGCGGTTCTGTGGTGGGCAGCGCACGAAGTGGTGGGACAACCTACTTTTACAGCAACTATAGGATATATTGTACTTGTTTGCTGCAGTCTACTGATCATCTATAACATTTGGTTTGCGGTTGCAACACTAGCATTTTATGTGGAACGATTAAACAACATCAACGATATCATCCCCGGTTTGCGAAGGGTGTTTCAAGTGCCGCGCGGACTATATCAGGGTGTATCTGCACTGCTGTTTACAATCATTCTTCCCTTTGGACTGGTCAGCTCAATCCCGGCCGAAGTTATACTCGGCAAGTGGGAACTCGCATGGGTGCTGTATTTTGTAGTTTTCACTATAGCCAGCACTGCAGCCGTCCGTGCATTTTTCCAGTATTCTATCTTGCGCTACTCTGGTGCGGGCAGTTGAGCTACAATAGCATCCATGTCTGTGTATGGTCTGATTGCCAAAATTGCGGTGCAAGATACGCTCGAGTATCGTGTAAATTTTTTCTTGACCACAATTAAGTACAGTATTATGATCGCGTTCACAGCCATGGTCTGGTTGGCGGTCGAACAGTCAAATCCCAGCGCAACGTACACGCGCACGGAAACAATAACCTATTTTATTGGTGCAGCCGTACTGTACACCTTGAGCAACTTCCACCCGTACGAGATAGAAGTTGACATTAAGCAGGGTGGACTGTCTCGTTTTTTGGTTAAGCCACTATCACCACATTGGTACTATGCCTGCAAAGTTGGTGCCGAATCAAGTCTTGCTACCCTGTTAAAGGCTGCGGTGTTTCTGCCAGTCGGACTCGCGCTGGGGTACTCATTTGCTGCGCAACCCGCCCAACTTCTGCTTTTTATTCTGTTCTTGCCAGTGATTTACTACGTTGCATTTTTGCTGCTCAGCAGCATTAGTGTTTGCGCTTTTTGGTTTAGCGAAGTATATGCCATTCGCTGGGGATTGACTGTCGTGTTTCGTTTTTTGTCTGGAATTTTGCTTCCGCTCGACTATTTTCCAGTCTGGGCGCAAGCAATACTCAGATACACGCCATTTCCACATCTCGCAGCTACTCCTATTCGATTATTGCAAGGTGCACTCACCATTCAAGAAGGATTGATCGGCTTAGGGATTCTGTGTGCCTGGGGTGCGGTGCTACACGTGGCCAACAAACTACTCTGGCGTGCGGGCATTCGGCAGTACGAGGGAACTGGCATCTAAAATCTATGTGGAGATACCTAACTATTTACTATCATTTACTTACTGCCAACATGCAGCAGCTATTTGCGTTCAGGTTGAATGCGCTCGTGCATTTTTTCTACGGCCCAGCATATATGTTTGTGATGTTTCTAGTCCAACAACTGGCGTACGAACATGCACCAAATTTGGGTGGCTGGAATCGAGATGAAGCTACATTGCTACTTGCGGTTTGCTACGTCGCCTACACGCTCGCATTCATACTGTATATCGCAGCGTTACGCTCATTTTTGTGGGATGGCATTCGTCATGGCATTGTAGACCAGTATTTACTCAAACCTGCCAAACCAATTTTCTTCGTAGCTTGGAGTAAGCCGGATCTTGCACAAGTGCCATTACTTGTGATGTCATTGCTTTTGCTTCTGAATCAATTATGGGCGTTGTCTGAACAAATTGAGTTTTCAGGTGTGTTTTTTGCACTCATCACAATGTTTCTCGGCCTGGTTTTGCATTACCTGGCCATCACCACCTACACTTCACTCGGCTTTGTCATGACCCGAGCAGAGCAAATACTAGAACTGTTTGATAAAGCCAGCGACAACGGCCAGTACCCGACGAACATTTTTCCAGATTCACTTCAGTTTGTGCTGTTTGCGGTTGCGCCCGTTGCATTCATTGGTTACGTGCCAACACAGTTTCTACTAGGTGACACACCTTGGGAACTTCTCGCACTTGAGTGCGTACTCATTGGCGTTTTTTATGTGTTGCACCATTTTTCCTGGAAGTATGCGGTGCGCTCGTACACTTCAGTCAGTTCGTGACAGAAAGTATCCACAATCTAGTACAATACGTACAGCACTCAGAAAGAACAAATGTCACATTCACAATCAATTATTTCTATTCAACATCTGAAAAAGTACTTCAAGGTTTATCACAAAGAAGCTGGGTTGCTCGGCTCATTTAAGTCACTCTGGCACCGCGAGTACCACGAAGTAAAAGCTGTGGATGATGTCAGCTTTGAAATTCAACCGGGCGAAGTAGTTGGTTTTATTGGGCAAAACGGCGCGGGCAAAACCACCACACTCAAAATGTTATCTGGCCTGCTGTATCCTACCTCTGGTACAGTAACCGTGCTGGGATACAACCCGTGGGATCGCAAGCCTGAGTTTCAGAAACAGTTCGCTTTGGTAATGGGACAAAAAAACCAGCTGTGGTGGGACTTGCCAGCAATGGAAACATTTTTGCTCAACAAAGCAATTTATGAGGTTCCGGAAAGTCAATTTAAAAAAACATTATCCAAACTAGTTGATTTGTTGGATGTATCGGACATTCTGGATGTGCAAGTGCGCAAGTTGTCACTGGGTCAACGCATGAAGTGCGAACTCATCGCAGCACTGTTGCATAACCCACAGGTGTTGTTTTTGGACGAGCCGACCATTGGTCTAGACGTAGTGATGCAAAAAACGCTGCGTGACTTCATTAAGCAGTACAACAAGGAGTTTGGCTCTACCATCATTCTAACCAGCCACTATATGGGAGACGTCAAAGAGCTGTGCAAACGCGCCATTATCATTGACCACGGACAGAAAATTTTTGATGGCGAGCTACAAAACATCATCGATACTTTCGCCCGCAATAAGATTCTTTCACTTGTGTTTTCCAAACCCGTTAGTCGTTCTGAATTAAAGCAGTTTGGTGAGGTCAAAGAACACAGCGAAGATGGTTCGGCATACACGGCAACCATATTGGTTCCCCGTACCACCGCCACAAAAATTGCTGCACAAATCCTCAACAAACTACCCGTCCAAGACGTCAACATCGAAGAGCCGCCCATCGAGGCAATTATTCGGGAAGTGTTCGAAAAACAAAGTGCCAAAAATGCTCAAAAAAAGTGATGCATGCTAAAGTACGTCCAACTTTTCTCGATTTCCTGGCAAAATGGTTTTGTCTACCGCACTAGCGTGTTGTTGTGGCGCTTACGCAACTTCCTGGCTACCTACATGGCACTGACAATCTGGTCACTCCTGTTAAGCCAGGGAAACTCTATTGCAGGCTATACCCAAGAAAGTGCGGTTACATACATCTTTGTCATTTCACTGCTACAGAGCGTAGTGCTCAGCACTAGTCTGCATAGTATGTCAGAGTTTATTTACTCGGGAGGGTTGAGTATTATTCTGATTCGACCGATGAGTGTATTTGCGTATTTTGCTATTCAAGAAGTTACCGATAAACTTAAAAATTTTCTGTTTTTACTAATCGAAACTGCTGCGTTGTGGTACGTGTTTAACCCTGTGTTACAACTTCCGGACAGTGCCACACTACTCTTGTTTGTTGCCTGGACGCTCGGAGCAGTATACTTAAATGGCATCATCTTGACACTACTTGGGTGCATCGGATTTTGGAGCCCTGAAACTTGGGCGCCCAGGTTTTTGTTTTTTATCATGTTAGAGTTTACCGCAGGCAAACTGTTTCCGCTCGATATTCTGCCAGAATTTTTGCAAAAGATCTTATTCTGGACCCCACTACCCTACTTATCATTCATTCAGACACAACTATTTCTTGGTAAGCTGACCGGTTCCGTGCTTGTGCAACATTCTATGGTATTTGCCCTCTGGTTGGTGATCGGCACTCTGGCCATACAACAAGTCTGGAATCGAGGCATGCGCCAGTACGTGGCAGCAGGACAATAGCATGAAACGATCAAGATTCACCACTTACTGGCGTGTTTGGTACACCACCGCGTCAAACGTGTTGCAACAAACTTTCATATCGCCATGGACTAATGCACTCTTCTTTTTTGGTAAATCTGTTCGCTTTGCTATGATGATGGTGTTTTTGTTTGTGATACGGCAATCAGGGGCCACTATGGCCGGGTACAGCACTCAACAGCTAGTAGTATTTTTCTTGGTGTACCAAATCCTTGATGTATCTACGCAGATTTTATTCAGGGGTGTGTACATGTTCACGGCACTGATTCGAGAGGGTCGATTTGATGCGTACTTGAGCAAGCCTATAAGCCCGTTGTTCATGGCGCTCACGGGCCATCCCGACCTGAACGACACACTGTTTCTTGCTCCTGTACTGTTAGTCAGTGGCTGGATTATTGCGGGATTGAACCTCAGTTTCACCATTACACATCTTGTATGGTTTTCGCTGCTGTTTGCAAATGGGTTTTTGATCGCAACAGGGTTACACATCCTTGTCTTGGCAGCAGGCATCATCCTAACTGAAGTCGATGGCGTAGTGTGGTTGTATCGTGACTTGCTGCGACTGGGGCAGTTCCCCGTTGCTGTTTACGCACAACCACTCCGCTCGTTACTTACCTTCGTCATACCCGTTGCGTTGATGATCTCTATTCCTGCTGAGTCGCTTGTTGGCGACATCACTGCAATAAAAATTCTTGGCGCAGTGGTTGCTGGCTGTGGTTTCTTCGGAGCAAGTTTGTTTGTATGGAAGTTAGCGTTGCGGCAGTATAGTGGGGCAGGGGGATGATTAACGTTTTGGCGACTGACGCTTCCGGCGAGCTTTTCCACCCATGCCGATCTTGCGCGTTTCTTTCATGCGATCATCGCGTGACAAGAGGCCAGCAGTTTTGAGTAAACCACGATACTCGCCGTTGAACTTAACCAATGCGCGGGACAAACCGTGCACTACTGCATCGAGCTGTGCAGATGACCCCGAACCTGAAACCTTAGCACTGACTGCGAACTTACCTTTTGTGCCAGTAACTTCAAATGCTTGTAAATAGCGCAACTGAGCAGAGGGAACAGTGGCGAAGTACTCACCCACGATTCGGCCATTAACCACAAAATCACCAGTGCCCTCAAAGATGCGGACACGAGCAGTCGCAACCTTGCGACGACCAATACCCTCGGTGTATGTGCCGGTTGGCATCGTCACCTGCGTACGAGCTGCACTTGCAGCGTGTGTTGTTTTCTTAGTAGTTGGAACTACTTTTTTGACAACTTTCTGAACTTTTGTGTTTTTCTTACCTAACTTGAGTGCCATACTGTCTCGTTTCGCTTAACTGTTGCTTGTACTCTCGTCGGCCGTTTTACCGAGTTGACTTGCATGTTTATGTTCTTGGCCAGCGTATACTTTCAGACGTGCCAACCGTACGTCGCGTAGTCTATTTTTTGGCAACATGTTTTTGACTGCCAAAATGATGACGTTCTCAGGTTTTTGCTCGATCATTTCGGTAAAAGTCTTTGAGCGCAAACCACCGGGGTAGTTAGAGTGTCTGTAGTACATTTTGTTGGCTGCTTTACTACCGGTAACTACAACTTGAGCTGCATTGACAACAACAACGTAGTCACCACTCTCAATATGAGGTGTGTACTCTTTCTTATCCTTGCCAGTCAGTTTGCGGGCAATATCGGTTGCTACCATACCCAACACCTTGTCGGATGCGTCAACCAAGTGCCAATTGCGCACTACCTGAGAGGCTTTTTGCATGTATGTCTTTTGCATGATTTAGGCTTTCTTCACTGCTCGTTTGGCTGCTTTCGCCACTGGTTTAGGAGCGGCAGAGACCTTAGGCTGTGGGTTTTGCAAGCCCGTGGTCTCAGGTCTGGCAATCAAGGTAACTGAGATCATTTTAGTGTTATCACCACGTCGCGTACCCGCCGCAGCTAATGTTGTAAATCCTGACACCCTGTCTGCGAACAACGGAGCAATCCGATCCACCAATGTGTTAACTACATCACGTTTGCCAAAGTACTCGTGCAGTTGTCGGCGCATGTGAACAGAATCAGTTTTTGCTTTGCTAATGTAGTGATCAGCGAGACGCTTGACCTCTTTGGCCTTCTGCTCGGTGGTGGTAATTGAACCATGCTCCACTAATGCACGCACCAAATTCTTAAACAACGACTCGCGGTGCTTGGTATCACGGTTAAACTTATTGACTTTAACTCGGTGTCTCATACTAATGTTCTTTCTTGAATGGCAACAAGGGTTTAACTTCCCAGCTGCACACCTTTCTTGGCCAATGCTTCTTCAATCACTACCACACTCTTACCGCCTAAGTTTTTAACTTTCGCGACAGTGTTTCGTGGTACACCTACCAAGTCTCCGACAGTCTTGAAACCGCCCTTACGCAGTGCATTAGCGATGCGAGTTGGCAAATCAAGCTCTTCAACTGTTAAGCGCAGAACTTCTGCTTCCTCAGGTGAGAGCTGTACTTCAACTTTAGGTGCTTCAACAACGGTTGGCTCGACGACCTGTGTGAATTGGCGAACCAAAATTTTAGCTGCTTGCTGAACAGCCTCCAAGGCGGTGATACTGCCATCAGTTTGCACATCAAGCACGAGCTTGTCATAGTCAGTGCGACGACCCACACGAGTTGCCTCAACCTGATATGAAACTTTAGTTACTGGTGAGTACAACGCATCGAGCACGATCTCGCCGATACCCGCTGCTTCACGCTCAGTTGCGGGGAGGTACCCAACACCAGATTCTACAGCGAGCTCAACATCGAGCGTTGCACCTTTAGAGAGTGTTGCGATGTGCTGCTCTGGGTTGACTACCTCAAAACCAGCACTTGGCTCAATGTCAGATGCTGTGACCGTTGCGGGACCCTTAACTGAGAGTCGCATAGTACCAGTTTCTGCAGTTGAAGTTGCCTTAATGCGAACTTGCTTTAAGTTGAGTGTTAACTCCAACACATCCTCTGTAACTCCAGAGATCGTTGAAAATTGATGATCTGCACCAGCAATTCGTGCCACAGTCAGCGCACTGCCCGGCAGCGAGCTCAACATAACGCGACGCAGAGCATTTCCGAGCGTGTGACCATAGCCCTGCTCGAGTGGTTCTAGAACAATCATCGCTTTATCACCAACGACATTCTGACTGGTAACTTGGAACGAAGGATTCATTCCTGGATATTGTGCGAGGTTTAGTGCCATATATTCTCCTTGTTTCATCTCTTCCCTGCGTTGACAGAGAAAATCCGTTTCTGGATACAGTCTATCGACTGTAGTACTCTACTACTAGTTGTTCCGTTATTACTTCTGTGATGTCGGTACGCTCTGGCAAACGATTGACTTTACCTACTGTGTGCTTGCGCTCGAGCCAACCTGGCAAGTTTGCATCTTCCTTCAACAGTTGCGCGACGACAGGCACTTGTGCGCCTGAGTCTTTGAGTGAGACAACATCGTTCACTTGGACTCTGTATGAAGGAATGTTCATCTTCTTGCCATTGATGAGCACGTGACCATGACCTACTAGTTGGCGAGCTGCAGACCGAGTTGGCGCCCAGGCCAAGCGATATACCACATTGTCCAACCTGCGCTCAAGCAAACTCAGCAGCGCTGCGCCAGTTGCGGTAGGATTGCTGGTTGCTTTCTCATACAGTCTACGTAGTTGTTTCTCCAGAATGCCATACAGGTACTTTAGTTTTTGCTTCTCTTTGAGCTGCACACCGAAGTCTGACAGCTTTCGACGATTCTGAGCTCCGTGCTGGCCAGGGCCAACAGTCAAACGTCGGGTGACTTTGAGCGCATTAGTTTTGAGCCCAAGGTCTTCACCTACTTTGCGAGCTAATCTGTTTTTTGGTCCAATGTATCTTGCCATAAATCTCTCACTTACTTGTTGTGCTTAGCCTTGCGTGGACGAGTACCATTGTGTGGATTCGGAGTCATATCAGCTATCATTGAAACTCGGATGCCCTGCGCGCGTAGTACGCGTAGTGTCACGTCCCGACCCGGTCCAGGACCCTTAATGAACACATCCATTTGGCTCATGCCGTAGGCTTTTGCTTTGTTAATCGCATTTTCGACAGTGATTGTTGCTGCGTACGGAGTTGACTTGCGCGAACCTGTGAACCCAGATTCTCCAGCAGTTGACCAGCAAAGTACATTTCCTTGTTCGTCAGTCACACTAGCAAGCGTGCTGTTAAACGTTGCGGTAACATACAGCCTGCCTCTAGATACAAGGCGTGCGTTTTTCTTTTGAGCTTGGTTGTTGCGAGTGATTGCCATACGTATTTTCTTCAGATGAGTATCTTACTTCTCAGTTTTGGCTGCATCGATTTTTGCTGCCATTTCCTTGGTCATAGCACCAACCGTGCGACGTCTACCACCACCTCTGGCAGTGCGACCATTCGAACGAGTTCTCTGGCCACGCGCTGGCAACTTGGCAATATGACGCATGCCACGGTATGAGCGAATTCTTTTCAAACGATCGATTGAGTCATTAATGTCTCTGCGCAAGTCGCCCTCAACCATGAACTTCTCAATTACACGCTGAATGCGGTTGACTTCGTCCGTAGTGAGCTCTCGAGCGCGCTTGTCACCGTTGACCTGAGTCTCACGGAGGATATCGGAGGCGATTTTGGGGCCTACACCAAAAATAGCCTGCAAAGCGTAGTAGACTTTCTTTTGTTCTGGAATATCGACACCGACAATACGAGGCATAGGTTATCCTTGACGTTGCTTATGCTTGGGATCCTGGCAAATCACGCGCAGAACTCCCTTACGTTTAATCATTTTGCAATGAATACACATTTTTTTGATTGATGTTCTTACTTTCATGACTTCTTCTTATGACTGCGAATGCATTTCGGACAGAAGTGAAATATACCGCACATCTGGCAAATTGCAAAGTACTAAATTGACTGCGAGTTACTTTTTGTTGATCTAAAGGTAATTTTACACTTATTGAGGTCATATTTAGATACATAACCACGCACCTGATCACCCGGCATGACTCGAATGCGGAATAAGCGCATCTTCCCAACCAAAGTACCCAACAGAACTCGTTCCTTCATCTGCTCAACAGGAGAATCGGTAATCTTGATGCGAAACATGGTGTTGGGCAAACACTCCTCCACCACGCCCTCGATCTCAAAACGATCGTCGCGGTCAGATTTTTGGCTGGTATTGTCCACTTGGCGCTTAGCTTTGGCCGAACGCTTGTGGTCTTGGACTTTTCCCATAGACCCTATATTATAGCATAAATTTAGCAAACATACGCTTCCAGAATTGAATCTTCTGCAATTCAAGGAGCAACCAAGATTTCAGAAATCATCTCTTAAGACCTGTTCGGTCTTTACACTGTCGTTTTGTTGTTAATTATAAGTTTTTCATTACTTTTACTTCTCCATAACCAAAAGCGTTAAAAGAGAAAATAAGTCACTTCGTCAACACCTCAGGCCCGTTTTTTGTCACCAACACCGTTTCTTCAAACATGCCGCTCAGTGACCCATCCTGCGTACGATATGTCCAGCCATCATCCGCAACAACCAGATCTGGCGAACCTGCTGTATACATAACCTCAATTGCAATTGTTTGACCAGCATACAGTTTTTGGCGTTTGCTCGATCGATCCGCGAAAACTGGCACACTTGGCTCCATATGCAGCTCAGAACCTATGCCATGACCGGTTAACTGGTATACCACACCGTAGTTGTAACGCTGCAACCCTTTTTCCATCTCGAGAGAAATTTCGTACACAGAGTTACCCAACTGCGCCTGAAAAATTGCCGCGTCGAGTATCTCTCGACCTCTGCGCACAAACTCCACAGTCGAAGCAGGAGCGTCACCAACTATAAATGTTGTGGTAGTATCAAGATTGAAACCATCGTACAGCAACCCCACATCAATGGTGATCACATCGCCCGCATGAACTGACTTGTTTTGTGGGATTCCATGACACAACTCATCGTTGCGCATGATGCAGGTTGCCCAGTGGTACCCAGGCACGAGCGAAAAATTAGGTCGAGCACCTGCTGCAGCTATCAGTCGCTGAGCTTCAGCCTCAATCGCCTCGAATGACATTCCAGCTTTGGTGAATGTTTGTAGGGCTCTCTTCACTGTCCCAAGACGATGACCGCCTTCGCGCATGGCAGAGATTCGCTTGATGTCAGTGTCGAGCATAGTGCGGTACTTGAAACTGTGCAGTTATTTTTCAAAGGCCTTGCAGATGTCAGCAAATACACCATCAACATCTTGTTCACCGTCAATACGTGCTAGCTTACCAATCTCTTCATAGTAGCCAACTACTGGTTCAGTCAGCTCATGAAACAGCTCAATGCGTTTGCGAATTGCTTGCAGTGTTTCATCTTCTCTCTCACTTACCCTTCCAGCAATACGCCACAGTGCTTCTTTGTCCGAAACATCAATGAGCACCACTTTGTCAATGCTTCCATTGAAAGCTTTGGCTTGAGGCACAGTGCGTGGAAATCCGTCCAAAATGTACCCTTTGGCGTACTCTGGTTTCTCTAAATATGTTAGTACAATTTCTAGAGTGGTGTCATCGGGAATCAGTGCGCCAGAGTTCATGGTTTCTTTTAACCAGCGACCTAGTTGGGTTTTTTCTTTAGCCATCTCGCGAAAAATGTGACCTGATGAGAGATAGGGAATATGATACTTCTCAGACAGCATATTGCCCTGAGTAGACTTGCCCGCACCCTGAATACCGATAAGAACGAGTTTCATATAACTCCTTGCGACAGACGTCGCGATTGATTGTCCCTAGAGATACTTGTCGTAGTTTTGCTCAACTAACATACTCTCGATCTGCTTGGCGGTTTCAAGTATAACCGAGACTACAATTAATACACTGGTACCGCTTACTGCCAACGAACCGATATCTGTGAACCGCTGAGCCAAGGAGGGCAGGATCGCAATGATGCCCAAAAACAGAGCGCCTGCTACTGTCACCCGAGTCACTACGTATTCCAAGAATATTTTGGTTGCTCCACCAGGTCGGATGCCTGGCAGAAAGGCGCCCGATTTCTTCAATTCCTTTGCAATATCTGCGGCGTTAAAAAACAGCAAAGCAGAAAAAAAGGTAAATCCAAAAACAATAACCATGTAGGTACCAATGTACACCCAAGAAGTCTGTGTAAATGCTGCAGAAAGTTGTTGTCCTAATTGAATCAGTGCGTCTTGCTTAGAAGCAACCAGCAAACGAGCTACAAAAGAAGGAACGAGCATAATAGAAACTGCAAAAATAATTGGCATTACGCCCGCAACATTGACTTTGATTGGCAAGTGCGTTTGTTGCCCACCATATATTTGACTACCACGTTGTCGCTGTGCATACTGAATGGTAACCTTACGCACTGCCTCATTCATAAACACTACCAGAGCAATAATCAATAAAAAGAGCAGAGCGAACGCTGCTAGAACCAAAAACTGGTCACTGCTAGAGACTAAGGCAATTTGGGCAAATGCTTGAGGAATTTGACTCAGAATGCCGCCGAGCAAAATCATTGAAATGCCATTGCCGAGACCATACTGTGAAACCAGCTCACCAAGCCACATCAGAATCATTGCACCTGCAACCAAACTAAATATCATTGCTACCAAAGACAGCGGATCTGCAGTTAATAGAAGCCCTTGCGTTCGCAACAAAACTAGTACGGAGATACTCTGACCAACAGCCAGGGGCACTGATAAGAGACGTGAGAATTGATTAACCCGCTCTCGACCAGCTTCACCATCTTTCTGCATTTCCTTCAAACTAGGAATAACCATTGCAGCTAGCTGCATGACGATAGTTGCTGTGATGTAGGGATTAATACCCACCGCTACGATTGAGAAATTTTGAAGGGTTCCACCAGAAAAAACATTCAGTAAGTTCAGGAACTGGCTACCTTGCAATATTGAACGCAACTGCAAAACATCCACAGAAGGAACGGGAATGTGAGCAAGCAAACGAAAAATGAAAAAAATGAGTGCAGTAAACAGGAGCTTATTGCGGAGCTCGCGGGTTTGAACGACTGTTTTAAACAGTTTCGTAATTCTATTCACGCTGTTGCCTTTGGGTTAACCCTAAGCGTACTACTGTTACTCTGCAACTGAACCACCAGCTGCTTCAATTGCGGACTTAGCTTTTGCAGAAGTGCGCAATCCAGTGATCGTCACTGCCCTGCTCAACGAGCCGGTAGCAATGATTTTAGCGTTTTTTGCGCGTTTGTCGATAACACGGGCAAGCTTTAAACTATCGAGCGTGACGTCTGTCAGGGATAATGATTCCAAATCAGCAAGCGTTACCTCAACCGTGTGATTTAGTGGTTTGAGCTGTCCTTTGCCTCTCCACATAGGCAACCGCTTAATCAGTGGTAGTTGCCCACCCTCGAACCAAAGGGGAATGTTTGCGCCCTGGCGTGATTTTTGACCTTTTTGGCCTCTGCCAGATGTGTGTCCACCCTTGCCTGAGCCATAACCCTGCCCTCGACGCTTCATGGCCTTTGTTGTGGTAGTGGTGAGTTTAGACAAAATTGACATGCGCGTAATCCTTACTGAGAAACTTTAGGTTTAGCAACATCAGCTGCTGATTTCTTAGGTGTGTTCTTTTGTGCAACCGGCTTCTTGTTCGCAGGTTTAGCTTGAGCTTTAGACACACTAACTTCAGGTTTGGCCTCTGACTTCTTCTTTGCTTTCTCCTGTTGCTCCTGCATAACTTTGGCTTCTTCTGCTTCAATCTGAGCGATTGACTTGAGTTTTAAGCCTTTAAGTTCAACGATTGTATGAATTTGTTTCAAGGCCTCAAACGTAGCATAAACACTTGACGCTTGATTAGACGAACCCAAAATCTTGCTGGAAATGTCTCGTACACCAGCAGCTTCTACTACTGCACGAACTGGACCACCTGCAATAACACCCGAACCTTTGGGGGCTGGCATCAATAGCACGCGACCTGCACCTTTTTTGACGTCAACAGCAAACGGAATTGTGGTGCCATCAAGCGGTACAGCGATCAGTTTCTTTTTTGCTTTTTTAATGCCTTTTTTAATGGCCGAGAGCACGTCTTGAGCTTTACCCAAACCAACACCGACGTTCCCTTTTTTGTCACCTACAACCATCAGCACCGAAAACCCCACCTTGTTTCCACCCTTAGTTTTCTTGGAAACGCGAGAGATTTGGATAACTTTCTCTTCGAACTCTTTGTTGACTTCAGGTTTCATAAAAATGCCTTGTTATACGGTGATACCTTGCTCACGCAAGCCTTCGGCAACTGCTTTGACTCGGCCATGGTACTTGTACTGACCTCTGTCAAAAATAACAGCGGTAACTTTTTTCTTTTTCAACTGTGTAGCAAGTTCCGCCGCAACCGAACCAGCAGCACTTGATTTGGTTACCCCTTTTTTGTGAGGAGCACGTACATCGCTTGATTGAGCTACCACTTTTTCAGCGGCATCATCAATTGCTTGTGCGTAGATAAAACGATTTGAACGATAGACACTTACACGAGGTCGTTGTGCTGTGCCAAACAACTTGGCACGAACCCGAAGTGCTCGTTTTTGTGTAGTGGTGTGTGTATGTCTAACTTTTGGCATGAATTGTGTCTAGTGCTTAAGCAGCAGCCTTACCTTGTTTCTTGCGAACTACTTCCGATTCATATCGAATGCCCTTGCCCTTGTATGGTTCTGGTGGGCGAACCTTGCGAATGTTGGCAGCAACCTGACCAACCATGTGCTTGTCGATACCTTCAATATGAATTGTATCTTGACCTTCAACTTTCAAATGTACGCCTGCGGGAGGTTGCACCTCAACAGGATGTGAGTAACCAACTGCCAAACTGATTCCACTACCCTTGGCCTGCACACGATATCCCGTACCAATCAATTTCAACGTTTTCTTAAAACCATTCGTTACACCTTCGACGTTGTTATTAACCAGACTACGAACCAATCCATGACTAGCACGAGTCTGCTTGTCTTCCGCGCTACGAGAAACAGTAACTATGCCATCTGCTACTGACGCAGTGATGTGAGGCAACAACTGTGTGGTAAGTTCTCCTTTTTGCCCTTTCACCACAACCTTCTTGTTAGCCACAGTTACAGTGACTCCAGCTGGAATAGTGATAGGTGTGCGTCCAATTCTTGACATATACGTGTCCTGAGCAGCTTACCAAATCTGGCAGAGCAGTTCTCCTCCAATGTTTTGCTTGCGTGCGGCAGTATCTGTCATCACACCCTTACTCGTTGAGAGAATTGTGATGCCATAGCCGTTCAATGTCCGAGGAATGCTGTACGCCGAAGAATACAGACGTCTGCCTGGAGTCGACAAACGCTTGACTCCGTTGACCGCTGGCAGTTTGCCAACATACTTCAAGGTGACAACCAACTCTGAGAAGGGTGTGCCTTCTCGAACTGAAACTGCTTGCACATAGCCCTCACTCTCGAGAATCTGAGCAATGCTGTGTTTGATTTTCGAGTACGGAAGCGACACTTCTTTCTTGCGAGCAAGTAAGGCGTTTTTGATGCGAATGATTAGATCTGCTATTGGGTCGGTCATATCGTCGTTACTTACTGTATTTAACTACTCCTGGCAACTCACCGCGAACAGCGAGCTCGCGAAAAGTTAATCTACTCAAGCCAAAATAGCGCATGTACCCGCGAGGTCGGCCTGTTATTTTACACCGATTTTCCCCTCGAGTCGAGACTTTGTTTGGCTTGGTCACACCGGATTCGCGCAACGCTTCACGCTTTGCGAGCATGCGGAGTGATTTAGCGATTTTTGATTTCTTGGCCATGTGTAGTTTCCTTTTTACGCTGTTTTCGCAAATGGCATACCGAGAAGTTCAAGTAGTCGGAATGCTTGTTCGTTTGTTTTTGCAGTTGTGACAAATACAGCCTGCAGTCCGCGAACACTATCGATTGTATCGTAGTTGATTTCTGGGAAGATGATCTGTTCTTCCAATCCCAAACTGTAGTTGCCCTGTCCATCAAACGAGGTGCGGGAAACACCGCGGAAATCTTTCACCCGAGGCAATGCCACGGAGATAAGTTTCTCGAGGAACTGCCACATCCGTTTGCCACGTAACGTCACCATCGCGCCGAGAGGGTCGCCAGCACGTAACTTAAATCCTGCGATCGACTTCTTGGCTTTACTAACTTGTGCTTTTTGCCCTGCAATGATGGTCAGCTGTTCCGCAACGTTCTCGATCACAGCCTTGCGCGCACGAGGATCCTGTGGATTGGTGACACCTACGTTTAACACAATTTTACGCAAGTGTGGCACTGCGAACACATTAGTTGTACCAAACTCTTTTTGAAGCTGGGGCAACACAGTGCTGGTGTAGTAGTCATTCAGGCGTTGCATACGTTACTTCTTTTTCTCGTTTTCTGGTTTGTTGTTTGGAACTGCAGTTCCTGTCTTTGCGAACACGCGTAACTTCGTTCCATCCTTAGCGATCTTATAGGCAATTCGATCAACGTTGCCTTTCTCATTTATGATAGCGACTTTGGAAGTTGGCAAAGGTCGCTCAACACGAATCTTGTCGCCAGCTCGGCCTTGTGTGGGCTTGATGTGCCGAACATACATGTTCGCTCCCTCAACAACCACACGGTCTTCACTCGGCAATACCATGCGTACAACGCCTGTTTTGCCGTTGTCTTTACCGCCGGTTACTTTGACTGTGTCGCCAACTTGTAGTTTCATATACTGTTTACAATACTTCAGGTGCAAGGCTAGCGATCTTGTTGTAGCCTCGGTTTTTTACTTCACGTGCCACTGGGCCGAATACACGGGTGCCCACCGGAACGGGATTCTTGATTGACTCAATGATTACTGCTGCATTGTCATCAAATCGAATATACTCACCATTGGGACGACGCTTCTCTTTTCTGGTGCGAACGATGACGGCTTTAACCATCTCGCCCTTTTTGACGGTACCCTTAGGATCAGCATCAATAACAGAAGCGGTAATTATATCACCAACGTGACCAAATGCACGATGCGAACCGCCGTGCACCTGAATTGTGCGGAGTTTGCGTGCACCACTGTTGTCAGCGACATCTAATCGAGAGCGAAGCTGAATCATACTGCCTCCTCGATTTTCTTGGTGACCACAAAATGCTTGGTTCTACTCATTGGTCTTGATTCAGAAATCTCGACTGTGTCACCTACAGCGAGCGTTACATTTTCAACATGACAGGCATAGACCTTCGTTCGCTTGACAGATTTCTTGTAGATAGGGTGTTGCCACTGACGCGCAACCAAAACCTTGGCTGTTTTTGGTGTGCTGAGTCCTGCAACTGTTCCGATAAGTGTTTTCATAAATTACTTTGCTTGTGCCTCAGAGGCTGGAGCGGCTAGTGCAGCGAGCTCTTTAGTACGCAGTACTGCTTTGACCCGAGCCATATCGTCAGCAATAAGCTGGGCATGGGTATTACCTGCTTTGCGTGCTTTTTGTGCTAGACGCATACGGGCAAGCGAGTTAGACAACTCAGCCAACTGTGATTGCAGTTCTTTGAGTGTTTTACTATGCAGTGCTGTTATATCGTTTTTTTTCATTTCGAGTTATTCCTTGCCCACCACAGTTGTTTTAACGGACAACTTGTGACCAGCTTTTGAGAATGCGGTCTTGGCTACTTCTTCAGTTACGCCACCTAGCTCAAATAGAATCATGCCAGGTCGAACTACAGCTACATAGGTATCAATAGCACCTTTGCCAGAACCCATTTTGACACCGACTGGTTTCTTGGTGATGGGCTTGTGCGGGAAAAACCTGATCCAATACTTACCAGCGCGTTTTGTCATGAAGGTAATTTTTTTGCGAGCAGCTTCAATTTGCCTTGAGGTAATCCATCCAGCACTTGTTGCCTTTAAACCATACTCACCAAAGGCCACAGCGTTGCCTCTACCAGCCACACCTCTGCGTTTGCCTCTGAACTCCTTGCGGAACTTGCTCTTCTTAGGTTGTAACATATGTGTAGCCCACCTTAAACGATTGCCCCCTTGTAAATCCAAACTTTAATGCCCACATATCCCGACCGAGTCGCAGCCGGCATCTCAAAATAATCGATGTCTGCTCGAAGGGTCTGCGTTGGAATGCTGCCATCAAAATACTTCTCTCTGCGACCAATCTCAGCACCACCAACTCTACCAGACAACTGAATCTTGACGCCTTTCGCTCCTGCCTGCATGACTCGCTCCATGGACTGATTCACTGCACGACGATGCGGGAATCTTTTCACGAGCTGACCAGCAATGCGCTCAACAATCAACTTAGCACTTAAATCTGGCTTCGTCACTTCTTCAACACGTAAGTCGATCTTGACGCGATCTTTCTTGAGTTTTGAGACGTTCATGATTCGCTCAACGTCTTTTTTGATTTCCTCAAGATTGACACCGCCTTTGCCGATCACTACGCCCGGTCTGGAAACGTGCAGAACAATCTTGACCATTGTCAACGATCGCTCAATGTCAATCTGCACTACCCCAGCACTATTCAGTTTCTTGTCCAGAAACTTGCGCAGCTTGTAGTCTTCTAGTACTTTATCCGAGTAGTTCTTCTCATCAGCATACCAGCGCGACTTCCAGCTGTAGGTATTGCCCATGCGAAAACCAGTTGGATTTACTTTTTGTCCCATATACGAGCTTTATATTGTACTAAACTTTCTTACTTTTTTCACTGGCAGATTTTGGCTTGCCAGAGGTCTTAACAGTTTTGCTTTTATTTATTGATTTAGCCACCTTTTTTGTCGATTTCTTGACGGATGAATCGGTTGCTTTTTCCAAGTTAGAGACTGCCGGAGTAACTTCATCTGCGAGCTTGGCCTCATTTGATGCACCTGCTTCGAGTTCCACTCGGACATGACTCGTGCGTTTAAGAACACCATGACCTCTGCCGCGACTGACCGCGCGGTAGCGTTTGTATCGAGCTCCCTCCATCACCAAGATGTTTTTGAGCTGCAAGTCTTCAAAACGATAACCGCTGTTGTTGATAGCGTTCGCGATGGCCTGCTGCACAACTTTGAGCACTCCAACAGTGGCCCGACGCTCAATCACTGCAAGCTGTTGCAATGCATCAGCAAGAGGTAGTTTGCGCACCGTGTTCGCGATCAAACGCAGCTTGCGCGGCGTTTGACGAGTAAATTTTTGTGTTGCTACAATTAGCATAGTTTTAGACTCAAGTTTACGTCTTGGTCAAGACACGCTTCACCACTTTACCATGGCCACGGAAAGTTCTGGTTGGAGCAAACTCGCCAAGTTTGTGTCCCACCATAGCTTCTGTAACGAATACTTCAACAAAATTCTTCCCTTGGTGCACTGAAAAAGTATGTCCCACGAACTCAGGAGCAATGGTGCACGCACGACTCCAAGTCTTGATAGAGGTTTTTGCACCAGTGTCTTTCTGAGCCTGAACTTTCTTCAGGAGCTTTGGATCGACGAATGGTCCTTTTTTGCTTGAGCGTGACATATTACTTTACTCTCCTATCGCGAACAATCCATTTGTTTGTTCGATGCTGTTTCTTGCGAGTCTTCTTGCCGAGTGCTGGTTTACCCCATGGAGTCTTCGGATGCTTCAGACCAACGCCTGAGCGACCTTCTCCACCACCGTGTGGATGACTATTTGGTTCCATAGCTGTGCCGCGCACTGCAGGGCGGATACCCATTAGGCGTTTTCGACCAGCTTTACCAATTTTTCGATTCTTCCAATCTTGATTTCCAACCTGACCGATTGTAGCCATACACTCTGCATTAATCAAGCGAAGCTCCTTAGAGGGTAGCTGTACGGTAACAAAACCGCCATCTTTAGATTGAATCAGTGCTCCCAAACCTGCCCCGCGTACCATTTGAGCGCCCTTACCAGCCAACAACTCAATATTGTGGATGAACATTCCGACTGGAATATTCTTAAGAGGTAATGCGTTCCCAACTCGGACTTCCGCGGTCTCACCAGAAACTACTGTGTCACCGACTTTCAAATCCTGAGGGGCAATCATGTATGCTTTTTCACCATCTGCGTACACCAATAAGGCCAAGTGCGCACTGCGCATCGGATCATACTCAAGACGCTCC
>CAZBMX010000004.1:0-20942 GCA_964493195.1 uncultured Pseudomonadales bacterium | reverse complement strand
GTACGAGTAATATTTTTGCTGTCCAGTTTCATCCCGAGAAAAGTGGAAATGATGGCATCTCAATCTATAGACAATGGGTCAATAATTATGTATAACTCACCTATCTTAGTACCGCATACCTAGAAGTTGTGTCTCCATGCCGAAACATAAAACATTATTTGGCTTGCCGGAAAAAGTGTTTTTCTGCACTCACTGTGTTACCTCCAATCAACGCCCATCTTCGGCAATTGAGTTCAAACACACAAAAGATTCCAAGAAAGTGACGCTCCAGTTTGATAAGCGCGGAGTTTGTGATGCATGTCAGTTTGCAGAGGAAAAAGAAAAGATTGATTGGCAGGTACGTGAGCAGGAGCTACTCGCACTTTTGGATAAGTACCGACGCACGGATGGGCAGTACGACTGTGTAGTGCCAGGCAGCGGAGGTAAAGACAGTGCCTACACAGCACACATTTTGAAGTACAAGTATGGCATGCATCCCCTTACGGTGACGTGGCCACCGATTTTGTATACAGACTACGGATATAAGAACTATCTCAATTGGGTCGAGGTTGGTGGTTTTGACAACATCGTTTTCAAGCAAAATGGCAGGGTCATGAAGTTGCTGACCAAACTCTCTATTCAGAATCTACTCCATCCATTTCAAACCTTTATTTTAGGTCAGAAAAACTTGGCACCCAAAATTGCGGCAAAGTTTAATATTCCACTAGTATTGTATGGCGAGAACGGCGCTGAGTATGGAAATGCTGTCGCAGATAACAACTCATCACTGAGGGACAAGTCATTTCATACATACCAGAATTTGAATGAACTGTATTTGGGTGGTGTTTCCATACCAGAACTGATGGACACATACCATATTGACTTAGCTGATCTCAAAGCATTTCTACCACTCGAAGTTCAAGAGTTTGATGGAAAAAATATTGACGTACGCTACCTCGGTTATTATCTCAAGTGGGTACCCCAAGAGGCATACTACTATGCGGTAGAACACACCAACTTCAAAGCTCGTCCATTTCGGACTCAAGGTACATACAGTAAGTACAACAGTATTGACGATAAAATCGATGATTTTCATTACTACACCACTTTCATTAAATTTGGGATTGGTCGGGCTACGTATGATGCGTCACAGGAAATCAGAAATAAGCACATCACGAGAGAAGAAGGGCAGGCACTAGTCAAACGGTTTGACGGTGAGTTTCCCGATCGGTACTTCGCAGAAGTGATGGAGTATTTGGGTATTGGTCAAGATGAGTTTATGCAGTTGTGTGATAAATTTCGTTCGCCACATCTATGGAAGAAAGTAGGAAGTGAGTGGAAACTTCGTCATACCGTCAATCACGACGGGACGGACGATTAGCAGCAGAAAGTAATCGTATGTATGGTCTTAATGGAAAAGTCATTGTTATCACCGGTGGCACTGGCAGCTTTGGTCATTCGTTTGTGCGCTATGTGCTTGATCACTATAAACCGAAAGCACTGCGTATTCTTAGTCGAGATGAATTAAAGCAATGGCAAATGTCTGAGGAGCTGCAAGATCATCCCAAGTTCGGTCTTTTGCGCTTTTTTCTCGGTGATATCAGGGATTATGCTCGGTTGTGCAGGGCATTCGAAGGTGCAGACATTGTCATACATGCTGCAGCCATGAAACAGGTGCCTGCATCGGAATACAATCCGTTCGAGGCAATTAAAACCAACATAATAGGTTCTACGAATGTGATTGATGCGGCATTGGAAACGGAAGTTGGAAAAGTGATTGCATTGAGCACAGATAAGGCTTCTCTGCCAATCAACCTGTACGGGGCCACCAAATTGTGTGCAGATAAACTTTTCACTCATGCAAACAACTACGCGGGCAAACGCAAAACCAGATTTTCCGTAGTTCGGTATGGCAATGTCATTGGCAGTCGGGGTAGCGTTGTACCACTATTTATCAGACAAGCTAAGAAAGATGGCACTCTCACGATTACGCACAAAGACATGACCCGTTTCTGGATGAGTGTTGAGGAGGCTGTGCTGTTTGTCCTCTCCTCTCTCCTTCTCATGCAGGGTGGGGAACTGTTCATTCCCAAAATTTCCAGTATGCGTGTGGTTGATTTAGCAAAAGCAATTGCGCCTGATGCGAAACTAAAGTTTGTAGGTACTCGACCAGGTGAAAAGCTTCATGAGTCACTGATCAGCAGCGATGAAGCATTTAGCACGTATGATTTAGGTGATCGGTATATACTCGCACCGCACAACCTCTCTGGCTGGGACGATAGTTACAAAGGGTATCCAGAAAAGAACAGAGTTCCAGATGGATTTGCCTATACAAGTGAAAACAATCCCGACAGTCTCACCATTCCTCAAATGAGAAAAATATTAAAGGAGTTGGGGTATTTGTAAACCGACATGAAACGAACTCAGAAAAAAATCACAACGGAAACAACTGAAAACAAACAGCAGGCGCAAGACTTTATTCCTTATGGTAGGCAATGGATCACTGACGATGACGCTGCTGCAGTTTCTGCAGTCCTGCGCTCTGACTTTCTAACCCAGGGACCACAAATTGAGTTGTTTGAACATGCTCTGTCTGAGTATACCGGTGCACAACACACAGTGGCTTTTAATTCTGGCACCGCCGCCTTGCATGCCGCCTATGCGGCACTTGGCGTTGGTGCTGGCGATGAGGTCATTACCACTGCTATGACGTTTGCAGCTACTGCAAATGCAGCCCTGTACGTGGGAGCTAAACCGGTTTTTTGTGACATTGATCCAACAACTGGTTGTCTTAATCCCGAATTACTAGAGTCTCACATCGGGCCGAACACTAAGGTCATCGCTACAGTGGATTATGCGGGACAGCCAAGTGCGCTTGAAGAGATTTATAGGATAGCAAAACGGCATTCTTTAGCCGTTGTAGAGGATGCCTGTCATGCTTTGGGCGCAACATATAAGAATTCAAAAATTGGTGACGGATCGTATGCTGACATAACCATTTTTAGTTTTCACCCGGTCAAACACATAACAACTGGTGAGGGTGGGGCCCTACAAACCAACTCAACAGATCTGTTTCAGAAGGCTGCTCAATTTCGGTCACACGGCATCACTAAAGATCCTACTCAGTTTCAAAATGAAAACGATGGACCATGGTACTACGAAATGCAGTTTTTGGGATTTAACTATCGCATGACCGATATTCAAGCTGCACTTGGCACATCTCAACTCAAACGGGCCGATCGCATGCTCCAGCGTCGATTTGCAATTGTGCAGCAGTATGCACAAGCCTTTCGTGATCAGCGCTTTTTTGAAATCCCCCCAGTGGTTGCGGATACTGTACATGCGTATCACTTATACCCAATCAGACTTTCAGCTCAGCTTGCAAAACGAAAAAAAGAGTTAAGTCAGCGGTTATCTGCTCTTGGAGTTGGTACGCAAGTACACTACCTGCCTGTATATCAGCATCCATACTATCAATCATTGGGCTATCCAGCTGGTCTTTGTCCCGTTGCCGAACAGTTTTATACTGAAGAGCTGAGCCTACCTATGTTTGCGTCTATGACTGATGCTGCGGTGCACAAAGTGGCCACTACACTGTTGCGCGTTTGCGGTGAACTAGAACGCTAGTATGGAAACAATCGTTATTGCGACCATTAAATCCTGGAATATTGCAGCGGCGCGTGAGTTTGCGCGTAAGTATCGTTCGAAGTACTCTGTGGTTGTTATAACAGAACCACACGAGTTGACAGCGCAAGCATTACACAAGTTGGCACCCAAATTCATATTCTTTCCGCATTGGTCATGGATCATTCCTGAAGAAATTCACTCGCAATTTCCCTGCGTCGTCTTTCATATGACAGATTTGCCATCTGGTCGTGGCGGCAGTCCACTGCAAAACTTGCTCAGCAGAGGCATGTATACAACCAAAATTTCTGCGCTGCGCGTAGATGGTGGCTTAGATACTGGACCAATTTACTGCAAGCGCTCACTTTCATTACGAACTGGATCAGCTGATACACTGTTCAAGCGCGCTTCCAGGATAATATTTTCCTCAATGATTCCTGCGATTCTTGAAAAGGCATTGACGCCTCAGCCACAGACGGGTGCAGTGACAGCCTACAAGCGACGTAAACCCGCGGAAAGTAACCTTCTGCAAGCGGATCGTAGCACGGTGAGTCAGTACTACGACTTTATTCGTATGCTTGATGGCGAAGGATACCCACCTGCATACATTGAGTTGCCGCACGGGTATATACTACAGTTATCAAATGCAAAGATAGACAAGGGCTTGGTGAAGGGTGCGTTTCGCATCCTCCCGCCACAATGACCATATGCGCAAACAAACAGTCCTCGTAGTAGCAGCACATCCGGATGATGAAATTCTCGGCTGCGGTGGAACAATAGCAAAACTTAGTTCTGACTATGATGTGTACTCTTTGGTGTTGGGAGAAGGAGTGACGGCACGCGATACTCAACGAGATGCAGCTGGCAGAAGACAAGAGCTAGTAGCACTACAACAGCAAATGAAAACCGCAAACCGATTACTCGGAGTAAAAGAGCTCTTTTTTCATGAGTTTCCGGACAATCGTTTTGACTCAGTGGACCTAATTGATATCACCAAAACAATCGAGTCACTCATCGAAAAGCTGCATCCTACTATTGTGTATACGCATTTTGGCAATGACTTAAACATTGACCATCAAATGACAAACGCCGCAGTATTGACTGCAACTCGTCCACTACCCGGGCAAGTTGTCCGCGAAGTATATGCCTTTGAAATATCGTCATCAACAGAGTTCAACTTCCCGCTTTCCTTTACTCCTGACACATTTAGCGATATCTCCGCACACATCGAAACCAAGATTTCCGCGCTAGATCAGTATGAATCTGAAATGAGACCATTTCCCCACCCTCGATCAACGCAAATGATTCGTAACATTGCCGAGTATTGGGGTGTGCGCGTTGGTGTGCAGGCAGCCGAGAGCTTCAAAACGCTTCGGAAGGTCTGGTAGACATGCACAAGCGCTGCACATTTGTAAATTTTACTGATCTCACAGTTCCACAGCAGCAGCTAGTTCTAACTTGGCGCAACAACGAGTTAGTTCGTCGGTGGATGTTTGAGAGCGCACCGATATCTTCAGAACAGCATCATCTTTTTTTGAAGTCCCTCAAGCAGACGAGTTCCAAAACATACTGGTTAGTGTACTCAGGATCAGAGCCGATTGGAGTGTGTTACCTTACCCCGAGCATTCAGAAATCCTGCGCCGAGTTTGGTATGTACGTTAACCCTCATAAACTTAGACAAGGATTAGGTAGTTTACTGCTCCAATCATTCTTAGAGCAAAAGCTTCCGCTACTTGGTCTGGACTGTCTCTGTCTGTCGGTGTATAAGGATAACAAGCCAGCTATTGCACTCTATCAAAAATTTGGATTTACAACGTACAAAACAACTAAGGAAATCGGCAAAGGAGCGATTGTACATATGAAAAAAGTTAAAAAATTATCACCATATATTCAAATCAACGGCCGAAAAATTGGTCCAGGCCATCCAACGTATATTGTGGCTGAACTCTCGTGCAACCACTTGCAACAATACGATTTGGCAGTACGTACCATCGAAGCTGTTGCGAAAACTGGTGCCGATGCCATAAAGATTCAGACCTACAAACCTGATACGATGACAATTGATTGCGATAAACCGGATTTTCGCATCTCTCAAGGTACCATCTGGGATGGAGTAACTTTCTACTCTTTGTATGAAGAAGCCTACACTCCTTGGGAATGGCAACCAAAACTGCAAAAAGTTGCGGCTGATCTTGGACTCGACTTTTTTTCCTCACCATTTGATATCACGGCGGCGGACTTTCTAGAAACACTTAACGTCCCTGTGTATAAAATTGCTTCATTTGAAATAAGAGATATCCCTCTGATTCGCCACATTGCGAAAAAAGGCAAGCCCATGATTATCTCAACGGGTATTGCCGATTTGGCTGATATTAAGCTGGCACTCAAAGTGTGCCATGAAGAAGGTAACACACAGATTGCACTCCTCAAGTGCACTTCAGCGTATCCAACCCCATTGGAAGATGTAAATCTCTTAACGATGCCCGATATCGCCAAGAAATTCCGCGTTGTAGCCGGCTTGTCTGATCACACACTTGGTCACTTTGTGGCTGTGGCAGCTGTTGCATTGGGTGCATCAATCGTTGAGAAACATGTCATCCTCAAGCGCAGTCAGGGTGGTCCGGACTCGAAGTTTTCTATGGAACCAGAGGAATTCGCTGCAATGGTGACCGACATACGTAATGTTGAGAAATCACTGGGAGTAGTTAAGTATGAGCTCAGTCAGTCATCCGAGCAAGCGAAAACCATAGGGAGATCTCTATATGTTGTAGAAGACGTTCGGAAGGGTGATACATTTACTCCTACAAATGTCCGATCAATCCGCCCCGGTTATGGACTGCCGCCAAAGTATTTACCCAAGATTTTGGGTAAGGTGGCAACTCAGAACATCGAGCGTGGAACTCGCTTCAGCCTAGACTTTGTGCAGTAATTTTTCAAGTGCGCTGGTTACATCTCGCTGCCAGTCGCTATTCTGTGCATAAGCATGCTGTAAGTACAACACGGCTTGTTTTGCAATGATCTTACGATTTACTGTTTGTTGCATTTGATGCGATATTGCTTCCTGCAATTCAGCACCTGTTTCGCCTAGGTAGTGATGTTTATGCAGCACTTGCAAGAACTTTGTTGCAAATGGTTTAAGTAACAGTTGCTCTGAAGGTGCATACAACAAGAATGGTACTCCCGCTGCCAAAGACTCGTGAAATGCTCCGCTCACGTTTGGACACAGTATTAGTGTACTAGCACCAAAGTAGTCAGTGAGCTTGCCTGAATCAGTAAACTGAACTTTGGATTGTAAGTCTGGCGGCAGGAGAGTCTGCAACGAAAACTGGCGCAGGTGGCCTGGTTTGATTTTACACACGATAGTAATGTCGGGATATGTAACTGCAACAAACTGTAAAAAAGCAAACAGTACCTTGTGGTTCTGTGCGACGAAACCTGGTTGGCTAGGCGAAAAACTATCTAATGTCTGATAAAAGTAGATAGGTTCTAGTGGCAAGACTATTCGAGAAATTCGCTCTACTTTTTGGGCAGGTCCCTTGATTGGAAGCGTCGGAGGAATGCCAACCGGGTGAATAGTAGGTTGCAGCGCAGCAGCGGGGAAGGTTGCGTAGCTGTCACCCCAAGTAAAAAATTCTGTTGGGTAGTTATAGAGCTCGACTGCTTGTTCACCGACCATAGAATCAAACTCACAATATCCAGTGCCGTGCTGAAAGTTGCAAACAGGTATGTGCTGACTGCTTGCTTCTGCCAAAAAGATGCCAGTGAGATCGTGGTGTTGGCCTCCCGCTGTTAGCACAAGTGACGGACTGGTACGCGCAAGCAAACTTGATACATCGGCGTGATAATCTGAAAATTGCTCAAGTAGTGCAATAGGTAGCAACAAGCTGATTACTTGAGAAACATACTCTGATGCGAGTGGATGAGCGTGAAAAACTGGAAACTGCTGTCCGATTTCAAGTTGCGAGAACACTGTTTTCAAGTAGTGTGCGACACTTTTCCTGAGTTGTGCATTTGGCTGTTTGGGCAGTCGGTACAGTGCTTGAATGTCATCTGAGTAGTCAACGACTGTGTAGTGCGACAGCCAGGATGGTGGCAGGTAATCAACGATGTTTCGTCCACCCACCACGCCAATTACTAGTTTATCCGCCTGCAAGTGTGTTCTGGTGCCGAAATGCAGCATTTTTTTTGTGAATACATACTGCAGATTGTCTTTAGTAAACGGATACAGTATTGGAGTTGTGGTGTTAATTGGAACAGCAGAGTTCTGTAGTAGGTTGAGCGCAACGGCGAACAATCCTTGTTGCAGTTTATGACTAAAAGAAAGATTGGTAAGAAGTTGTTCTTGTGTTTGTGGATACACTTGCTCCAGATTGTGCACATCTTGCTCAATTGCGTGACTGTTCATTGCCTGATTCACGATCTCGGTGGTGATGAGAAATGAGAAAAATGTGTACACGATGCTTTGCGAGAGCGCCTGCCAATTTCTGTCGGTGAGAACTTGATTATTTGTCCTGAGTGTATCAAGTAACTGAGGATAAAATTTCTTGTTTATCCGGCACAGCTCTCGCATTTTGCGTGCATCCACCTTGTATAGATCGCTGATTGTGGATAGCTCGTCAGAAAATCCGTTGCGAAGAAATCGTGCTGATGGTGACTGTGCAAGTTGCGATAGCTTCATGTGTTTCATCAAACGTCCTACTCATCAACAAAATTTTCGAGTGCATATCGCCATTTGTAGTTGTGAAATATCAAACCGAGCAGTCTTCTTGAAACATATACTGACGTTATCGATTGTAGTTTTTCTATAACACTCCAAAACGCACGGTGCTGCGCAACATAATTTGGTTTCGGTACGCCTGCTTGAACGAAACGGTTAAAAATGAGTGCAATTCGCTTTGAAGAGTTGGAATCTGATTTAAAGTAATTTTCTGTAATGTACTCCTTTTGAAACGTAGTGAATTTTTTTGACACTGGGCTCCGAGACGATAGCGTTTTGCGTGTTGCTTTTATGAGTGTTGCAACTGTCGCAAACACAGGATTTCCTGGAGTAAAGTCCGAAAGTAACCAATCTGCTTCTCGAACCGGAGAGTATTGCAGAGTGGGAATGTGGTGAAACCAACATTCTGTACATACAGTTGAGTTCCAATGAATTGCAACATCAATGCTTGGTAAGCAATCAATGATCGAGGCATCACTGATTACTGAGAAATTTGGGCTTGATATGGCTGCGTACTTGGCGGTGTCTTCAAGTGGGTGTGGTTTCAATATCACATTGCAATCCTGCAATTGTCTGCATATCTCTGGCAAAGTTTGCAGGTATTGGGTTTCTGTTTGCCGGATGGCAGTATGCACCCGAGTCATAAAGGAGATGTTGTCAGTAAAACAGTCATCAGATTGATAGTAACTCACCTCACGTCTGGGAAATGAAGTAAAAATGAACACATTGCTTTTCTGAGGCGACAGTGAGTATTTCTGAACGAAACTTGCCCGATCAAGCCCAGTCGAAGATATTGCCACATCAATCTTTGGGGACCCAGTTACAAATAATTTCCTTGCAGGAATGTCCGTTTGTTCAAAGAAGGAGCGCAGTTTTGTTCCAGGTAGCAAAATTCCATCCAGCAAGTGATTGTACTGCATATGCGGACTCACGATCAACGACTGAACGCTGCGGGCAGGCGTAATTTCTGAGGGCAAAACAAACAACAAAGCGCCTGATTTCTTAACATACTCAGCGATCAGTCTGCAGTATCGTTCTTGAATTTGGGAGATACACACTATATGAGGTTGAATGTGATGCAATTGAAATAATACATGTTGGACTTCTGCAATACTCCCGATAATCTTTACGGTGGGATTGTGCGCTCGCAAAGAATTCTGAAGTTGCGTTTTCAAAAATCGCAAACCTGCTAATTCACGCAATGTGTTGTCAGTTAATAAAACAATTCTCAGCCCATTCATTTCATTTTCCTAGCTACTACAAAAAGGGTATAGCCTCTCCCGGTTTCTTTTTGTAACTCAGCGTCCAATATTGGTTTGCAGCGCGCTCGAATCCAAGTACCAACCGGACCTATCACACCCGAACTTCGAAAGATCGCTTTATCAACTGCATCAAAAAAACACGCGATAGCGTACGAAAAGAGCGGATTTACCATAGCTCCACGAGTAAATGACTCCTCTACTCTGAATCCCGCTTCATTCAACATACCAGTGATTTCTTGTATGCGGAAGTATCGGTGTGGTAATAGTAAGGAGTAAAGGTTGATTAATCTAAAATACCACACAGAATGAGCACAACTAAACAGTAGTATCCCACCAGGCTTTAGAACCTTGTGTGACTGGGCAAAAAAGTCTTTGATTTGGTTATCCGACATGTACTGCAGCACGCCCACTGACACCACTATGTTGTGAGAGCCTGCAGTGCCCAGATCTAATGGTCGATCACGATTGATGTACTGAGTGGTAAAAGAGCCTGAGGGATGCTCGTGTTTAAGCGCGCGTAAGCTGGATGATGAAACATCGAACCCGACATACTTTTTTACAGGATTATGTAAAGCGGGAATAAGTAAACCGCTGCCACAACCATAATCTAACATGTTGAGTTGATTGGGCACATACTTTCGGACAAGCTGTGCAATGAGCTGGTGCGTGCCTGAGTTCATATAAAAAGGTGTTTAATTCGTTTCAGTACAACAGCGTTGTTTCTCACTGCAAGGAGATTATCAGTTTTTGTGTGCACATACGTGGCTGCTGATGTTGGTTCGATGCTCTCTGTATCAATTGAGTACAGTAGATAGTCATATTGTTCGAGGTATTTGAGAAGATCAGTGATTGAGTTTCCAAAAACAGTAATTCCACTGTTCACTTCAAATAAAATGCAATCGATACGCTGTTCAGCAAGTAGCTGTTTCGCTCCACGCAGCACGAGCAGCTCCGCGCCTTCAGTGTCGATTTTTAATAAGTGGATTCTTTGCAGTTTTTGCTTTCGGGTAAATGAGTGTAATGTTTCGCTGGGAACGGTTATCACCGATGCATCTTGTTTTGATTGAACAATATGATTTAACTCTGATTCAGATTCAACCAAAAATGATACTTTGCCCACATGATTTGACACAGCTGCTGCGAACAGCTGTACTCTTGCCTCAAGATTGTTTGCTCTAATATTTTGTTGCAGCTCTGAGAATGTGTGTGGCGTCGGTTCAAAACCAATTAGTTTTCCCTTTGAAATTTTGCTGGCAGCAATAAGTAACTCAAAACCTATATGTGATCCAACATCAACATAGGTGTCAGATTCTCGCAAATACCGAACAATAAAGTTGGTCAATGCATACTCAGGCCATTTTGCTAATGCAACATAACTGCCGAAACTGTTGTCCGGTCGGCAAATCAAAAAATACCCGGGTTGTACTTCAACTAAGACAGGGACATGAAAAAGCAGCTGATTGCATTTCCACCAAACGCAACGTACCAGAGTCGAGAACAATCTACCTCTGTTAATTGGATGGGCAAGAACTCTAATAAACGCACTAATCATGTTCATGTTTGTGTCAGTCGTAACTCCGCCAATGCAGCATCGGCAAAAAACTTTGCCGCCCAATTTGGGTAAGCAAACCTGCAGTAACCCGAATTGGTTGACAAATCACCCCAAATCGGCCAAGACCCAGGTATTGCTCCAGTAATGTTAGTGTTCTTGGATTGTGTTTTTTGTATTGAAGACAAAAATGAATTCATCTTCCTAGCTGCGTGCAAAAAGTCGTTCTCTCGTGTCAACTCATACAGCTTCAGCCATACTAAGGACAGTTGTGCATTTCCTGTCAGACAGGTATAGTTGTCTGATGATTGCCATTGTGAGTCAAGCGTAGCAGGCAAAAAATTTGTTTGCAGATATATTCTCGCAATCGGTAATGCTGCACGAGTCGCAGCCATACAGTACTTTGTGTTATTGATGAGTATGCTTGACCACAAAAACCCCTCAATCACATATGAAATAGTATGCGTAAAGGGAATGCTTGAATGTGGGGGTGGTAACTCAGCTTTTTGAAACCAGCCGCTAGATGTTTGTTGCAGCAGCGCCCAATCTAGATGATTGATTGCAGCTTTTTTGTACCGTTGCGCTCGCTCTTGCGTACCAGCTTTCTCACAACACTCGGCAACTTTTAGTAATCCCCATGCTACCCGAGTGTGATATGCATGCTTGCTGTTGCCATACGTGAATTGCAGCCAACTACCATCTGGCTCCTGAATCGAAAGTAAGAAGTCTGCTGCTTTACTACAACTCTGCAAATACTTCTTTTCACCTGTGTACGAAAAAACATCAGACAATCCTATTAAATCCTGTCCGGTATTAAACACAATTGGTTCGGATTCTTGGGCAACGGCTCTGGAATGACGTCGATATCCTCCACTTGGATGCTGCTCGGCCAGCAGGAAGTCCGCCATTGAAACAGCGCGTTGTGCGTATGCAGGATCACCGGAAAACTTTGCATACTCTAAAAACGTACTTATGATGTATCCAGTAGTTTCAATATACGATGGTGCCCAACCGGTGAGCAGTGAATACCAGGCAGACACTCCACCATCCCCGGTAGCGTCATGAGCTCGGGTCAGCCACTGCATGGCAGCAGACAAGTGTGTCTCCAATGTTTCAGCTGAAGTCGGTTGTCGCTGGTAGGTACTGGGATACAGTAAGCTGATATCAGGAGTCATAGTTTACATCCGCACACAATGCTACAATTCTGCGAGCGAGAATGTCCCAGCTTAGTTTTGTAGTAACCAATTTTCGTCCTCGTTTTCCCATTAGTTTTCGCTCCGTTGGTTGATCGTACAGGTAGGAAAGTTTACTGACAAGATCAGAAACATTGCCGACTTTGTACAGAAGGGCGTTGTTGTTGCTGATTCGAGTCTTGTCACCCAACGTGTCATTAGCGATAAAAACCAACTCGCATGCGGCTGCATCGTTCATCGCAAATGAGTCTTGCAGCGGCCAAACAGCCACGTCAGACATGGAATAGTATGCGCGCAATTCTGCGCTCTTGCGAAATCCAAGAAATATGCACTGTTTTCGTGCCGTGTCACTCAACAAGCTGAGGCAGTGTTCTTTATACTGTAAGGGCCCTTCTCCTGCAAGCACACACCAGCTGTCAGGATGTTTGGAGTGAAACTGAGAAAATGCCTGCATAAGTATTTCTACTCCTTTTGCCTCAGTAATCTTTCCGGTATAGAGCAGCACAAAGTCGTTGGGGCGAATGCCAAGTGAGCGCCGCATCTGCTTGCCGCTTTTTCTATCAAAGTAAAACAGCTTAATATCGGTTCCATTGGGTACAACTATGACTGGAGCAGTCAAACCATAGGTGTGTTTAATGACCTGAACCGTGTCGTCCTGCTGTGCAATGAGTACGTCAGCAGCTTGTGATATGTTGGAGGCAAAAAAGAATCTGAACACACCATACAAGATGCGTTTAAGCTGCAATACAAGGGCATTTCCACGCATGAGCTCTGAGGGTAAGTGACTGTCAAACATGATAATTTTGGCTGAAACTTTTGGAGCGAGTGAGGCAACCTGAACAGCAGAAGGAGAAGCGGCGCCGAATACAAAAATGGCATCAGGGTGAAAGGAAGCAATATGTTCAACAATACCGGTAAAGTACACTCTGCCAAACACTTCAAACACAGTCGCATTTCTGTTAACGACAATAGTATTTTCAACGTGCGTTCCTGTATGTTGAATTCTGTTGCCGAGTACTGGCTGTGCTGTCGTTTCATAGAAGGGAAATGGAAAGTACCGATTAGAAGTGCACACCTGAACGGTATGCCCCAATTCTTGTAACACCAGAGCTAAGATTTCCTTTGAATACGGCAAATTCGGCTGAAAATAGTCGGTCACGAACAAGATTTTCATGAACCATTTCCCAACCGTACGACATGTCCTGCAAATCCCTCAAGTTGTTGCTGAGAAATTAGATTCCGTGAGTCAAAAATAAGTTCAATATTTGGGTACTTACCAAATGCGCATTCCCTGTAGGCGTCGTGATCAGTAATGAGTACAACACAGTTGCATTGTGCAAGCACCTGTTTGAGATTGGTAATGGTGAGTTGTTTGCTGTTCTGAACAAATGGATCGGTAATGAGCACTTCAGCAAACTGTCTGAGGTTAGCAATGAGTGGAAATGCCGGGGATTCCCTGGTATCATCAACGTTTTTTTTGTACGCAACCCCAAGAACACCAATGACTGGCTTTTGTATGCGCAGTTTTTTAAGAGCGTGCTTCAGCTGCGCAGCAACTCGGTTCGGCATCGATTCATTAATCAGTAACCCTGAGGTAATGACACTTGGCTCATCATCATGTGTCGCAAAAAACCAGGGATCTATAGGAATGCAGTGTCCGCCAACGCCTGGTCCAGGTTGATGTATCGATACTCTAGGATGCTTGTTGGCAAGTGCGATAGCTTCCCAAACATCAAAATGCAAATCCTCAGCGATTCGGGCAAACTCGTTAGCGAGCGCGATATTCACTGCTCGATACGTGTTCTCCATGACCTTACAGGCAGCGGCAACTGTAGTGTTTGTAAGAAAAATTTTCCCAGTAACGAACGTGCCGTACAACTGAGCTACTACTTGTGCATCCTCTGGAGTATTTCCACCAATGATTCGATCGTTGTGCGTCATCTCATGCAGAGTATTGCCGGGAATTGCTCGCTCCGGGCAGTGTGCAAAGGCAAATGGTTTTCGCCACCCCGCAATCAATGGTTGTAGAATGTCTGCGCAGTCTCGTGGACCGACAGTTGATTCCACAACGATAGTCCCGTTTTTGGGGAACTTTGGTTTAATTAACCTCAGTGCAGATTTGACAAAGCGTAAATCTGCATGTCTACCTGTGTGTGGAGTGGGTACAGCAATGATATATACATCTGCAACTGGCATTTCTGTGAGACAGCTGAATGACTGCTTCTTTTGTACCTCAGCATACAGCTTGCTGAGCCCTTTTTCAGCAAACGGCAGCTTTCCTGATTGCAATCTCTCAATTTTGCTCGTGTCGGTATCAAAACCAATCACCGTATTGCCAGCGCCAGCAAGAAGTAGAGCTGTCGGGAGTCCAATGTATCCTAAACCGACGACACAGACAAGTTTTTGAGCACTACGTTTTTTTAAACCCATAGCATGCATCTTACGACACAGTTCGTAGTGCCGCAACTATGTGCTGAGCGGCGACACCCGTTCCAAACTCAGATCCCCAGCTCACAGTATTTTTTGCATACGCTTGTAATGCTAGATCGCAGCTATGTGTGTCCATATGAACCAGAAAATTTGCGGAAAGTGTCTCCGGTCGTTCAGTTGTGTCCCGTAGGGTAATGAGTGGCTTTCGTAAGATGTAAGCTTCTTCCTGTATGCCACCAGAATCAGTTGCAATTAATTCAGCCTTCTGAAGTAACCACAGCATATCCAAATACCCAACTGGTGGCAACTCAACTACGCCAGTAGGATTTGGCAAGCGATAACTATGCAGTTTAAGACGAGTTCTTGGGTGCATAGGCCAAATAATTGGTGTTCCCATTTTTGAGTGAAGAAACTCAATCATTGTGAGCAATTTCTTGAGTGAATCCTTGTTATCAACATTCTCTGCGCGATGAGCAGTAAGAAGCAAAAACTTTTTGGGTAGGTTAAATTGCTGTGATATCGTTGAGTGTTCGGATAGAGGTATGTGTTCGCGCAGTGCGTCAACAATTGTATTACCAGTTACCCAAATCTTCCTATCCGAAAGGCCATCTGCGAGTAAATTCTTTCGTGCCACCTCAGTTGGTGCAAAAAGTATTTCACTTAGGTGGTCTGTAAGTATTCTGTTGGTTTCTTCGGGCATGGTGTTGTCAAAACTGCGTAAACCAGCTTCCACGTGTGCTACTGCAATGTGAAGTTTTTGCGCAGTGAGTGCACCACCGAGTGTCGTATTAGTGTCACCATGAACAACCAAGACTGATGGTCTGTGATCGTTGCATATGTGTTCAACACCAATCATCACTTTTCCCGTTTGGACTGCATGAGTAGCTGATCCTACGCGCAGGTTAAAGTTGGGCTCTGGAATATGCAAGTCTGCCACTATACTTGCATCCATCTCTTTTGAGTAATGCTGGTTTGAATGAATGAGTATGTATGGCACAGCTTGATTTCGCAGCTCACGGATGACAGGTGCCATTTTAATCAGCTCAGGGCGGGTGCCAACAAGTAGTGCAATCGGATGTTTTTTAGACGGCTTAGGCATATCTTAGGTAGATAGCAGAGAGTAAATCATACACCCGCTTGGTACTATACTTTCTTTCGACAAGCTGTCGAGCGTTGTTTCCGCACTTCTTTCTCTCTGATGGCGCATCAGCTAAAGCAGCAATTGCTTGAGCGAGCATGTTCGAATCTGGAGGCACTACTTTGCCCGCTCCTACTCTGGCAATTGTATCAAAATGGCAACCTGTAGTGATTACCAAGGGCAGTCCAATTGAAGCAGCTTCAAGAATGCCAAGAGAGAAACCTTCTGAGTAGGAAGGATAGACAAAAATGTCTGAAGCTTTGAACAGCGCTGCCTTTTCTTGTCCGAAGCAAGTTCCCATTAAAGTAATTTTATGAGCAAGTCCTCTGGTTGCAATATCAGTTTTCAGCGTTTCTTTGTATCCGTCATCCGAACCCGCGATAACGAAATGAATTTTTTCAGAACGGAGTATGTCTATTGCTGCAACAAGCAAATCTAGTCCCTTTATTGCATGGATTCTACCAAGAAAAGTGACTATTACCGATTTCTTGGGTAGCTGCAATGCTTCGCGTGCTGCAGATTTTGTTACAGTTGTTTCAAACTCTTGAGAGTTAACACCATGCTGCAAACGAATAATTCTTTTGGGATCAACGCCAAAACTTCTATATGCGGCAGCTTCATTCGCAGACGTTGCAATTACGGCAGTTGCACGTATGAGCATGAATTTACCAAACAAGAACAAGTACATTTGCTTAAACAAGCTCCTTTGCTGCATTCGTGTCAACTCTAAACATCCGTGTACGCTAATGATGTATGGTTTTCTAAAAATGACACTCAGCAGAGCAGCCCAGGCGTTTTGAGCTGTATAAAAGTCATGCATGTGGACAATATCGGCCCACCACACTTCAAAAATTGCAGCCACGAAGAAGCCTGGGGTAAAAAAAATGTTAAATTTATATGCGAGTGTGTTGTTAATATTGCGAAAGTATCTCACCACCAATGTTTTGGTTGGTAAAATTCTTTTTTGTTTTGGCATACGTTTCTTTGAATCGTATGCGTCAGACGTTAAGATGTGTACGGTGTGGCCATTGTCACTCACATATCGGCTTGAATCATAGACAAGTTTGGCCGGACCACCGTATGCCCAAGCAGGATAGAAGTACGGTACGATTGTCACAATGTTCATACAAATGTTACCCGAGTGTTCTAGCGATGTTTTCGATTGTTGTCTGCGGTTGAATGTGTAGACGTTTCATTGTCATCGCACTATCTAAAACTGCATGCTTCAACCTGAGCTTACTTCGCCTGGAGCCAAAGAGTTCGTGCAGAGTTACGGGCTTAAGCAATGACTCATCAAAACTATGAGCATGCGCTATTAGTCTGGCAAATTGGTATGGTGTTAGAGTGTCAGTGGGAGAAATGTGAAATATGCCGTTAAGTTGGCCGGAGATGATTTTGATAAGGGCGGAAGCAATCAAGCTAGTGTGTGTTGGTGATATAACCTGATCAGAGACAACAGGTAGTTGGTTTCTGTTCTTTAGCTCACTGAAAATCCGGCCGTAAATATTGTTGAGTTGCGTTGAGGAATTGTATGCAATGACCGCTCGAACGATTGCTGCACTACTCAGTAACCGAATTATATTTTCTGCAGCATGCTTCGTTGACCCATACCAATTTTTTGGGTTAGGCGCATCGTTTTCACTAAATGAACTACGATTGCCATCGAAGACACATTCGGTTGACATGACTGTCAAGTGAGTAGCGTGTGTTTCGGCATACTCAGCAATTTCCCGAGTTGCTTCGACATTCAGCTTCCAGACAGCACCTGCAACTCCAAAGCGTTTGTCTAGTTGGCAGTGATCAATGTGCGTAGCTGCTGCTAAGTGCAAAATAGCATCTGGTTTTATACGCCTGAGCTTGGATTGAATAGTTGAAATTTGTAACAAATCCAGTTGAATATTATGGATGCCGTTGTTTTTGAGTGGATTTTTGTTAAACAAATCAATGACTTGAAATTCCCCAATAAGTTCACTTGCAATTGATTTTCCCAAAAAACCCGATAGACCGGTTGCCGCAAGCACAGGTTTCTTCATTATGTTACTATTCTTAGAATTAGTTTGTGGTATAGAGTCGACAATGGGTTCAAGACAATTCTAATGGCTGCAGTGTCAAAGAGCGAAAACGAAATTTTACTTTCTAATTGTTGTAATAAGGCGGCATCGGTCATCTTCTTTTGTTTTTGATGTAATGAGCGTGCCTGCATAATTTTAGATAAACATCGAATTATTTCAGGATAAGTACGTAACTTCGCCGCTAGAGCCCCCTGCATCGTGCAATAAGCTATCATACCCAGTTCAGTAAAAATTATCATGGGAAGAAGTAAGCAATACGTGCGAGCTGAGTAGTTTTTAAGTAGTAATAAATGCCTGTTTCGCTCATAGTAGAAAATTTTCTTTGAAAGAGTGAGTGTGTTGGATTCTGGAACGAATTTGTAATCGTGGTAGAGTTTGCTTGTAGGAACAAACATTAGTTTAAATCCTAATTGACGTAGTCTCCAACTCAAATCAGTATCTTCAAAATATAAGAAAAACAGTTCGTCAAATCCTCCAATTTTTTGGAATTGGTTGCGTCGCATTAGGAAGCATGACCCACTCAGTGACTGGATCTCGCCTCCTAAAGGCAACTTAACTGACTGATAGTCTCTGAGCCAATCAAATCCTAAATAATGTGAGAGCTTGCCTGTCAGATTAAGTTGGTGAGGAGCTTTCATCAAGTATACCGCTGGTTGACACGCAGCAATCAGTCGATCTTGTTCTATTGCTCTCACTAATGGTCTTATACAGTCAGGATCAATTACTGTATCTGGATTGAGTATGAGAATGTACTCTCCTCTTGCATGATGAACTGCAGCATTGTTACCGCCAGCATACCCAATATTTTTGGCTGACTTCACGATCGAAATGGATTGCGAATATGCGCTTAGTAGTGATGTTGTTGCATCCAAAGAGTTGTTGTCATATACGATAATTTCGATAGGTTTCCAAGTAAGTTTAAGCACCGAACGAATGCAGGCCTCAATGTATTGAGCAGAGTTGTAGGTTACAATTATTACAGAAACAAGAGGTCGACTAGTCTTCATTTCTTTCATTTTAGCCATCCGTGTCGTGAGTACCAAGCGCCAGTGATTTGTGAACCAAGAGTGAATGAAACCAATGGTTTGTATCCTAGCACTTTTCGTGCTTTTTCAATTGAGTAATAGTATGTTGTAGTCATGGTTCTTACTCGTGACGGAAAAATTGGTGGTTTAAATCCAAAAACAGTTCCTAAAAACTGCGCAACATAGGCAACAAATAATGCCAGAAAAACAGGCAATGCGAGTGCTGGTACTGATACTCCGATGCTGTTGGCGATTGAGCGCACAACCGTAGAGAAACTGGTGGGTTGATTTCCTGCGATAATGAAATCTCCTGAAGTGAGTTTGCTTTGTGCAGCTCTATATGTAGCTCGAACAAGATCTCCCACATACACATAGTGCATCAGATTTTGGCCATTTCCAACCATAAGAAATTGATGGTGCTTAATTGCTCGATACAATGCTAAAGTTGGTCCTTTTTCCCTTGGCCCATAGACACTGGCTGGACGAATAATTACGTATGGCAAACCAAATTTTTTATGAGCTGCCATAACACGTAGCTCAGCCTCCCACTTAGACTGTCCATAAAAATTTGTATATGTCTTGGGGTGTGTCTCATCCCAGTTATTAATGGATCCAATGCTGGCAGGTAAACCAAAAACGCCAATAGTACTATAGAATATGAACTTTTTTATTGGTTTTAGTTCGCAAAGATCTAGCAAATTCTGCGTGCCAGTCACATTAACTGCTTCGTACTCCTCATACGTTTTACCATCAAAATCAATTCTTGCTGCGAGGTGATATACAATTGTTACATTCTCCATTGCTTCTGATACGGCTGCTTTGTCACGAATATCGCCGCGAACAACTCTGAATGGCAAATTTGGTAAATTCTCAAGAGATTCGTTTGTTAGTAGAAGTAAAGTAAGTTGCTTTGGTGAGACGCCATTGCGTAACAGATAATCAACTAGATGACTGCCAATAAAACCTGCTGCTCCAGTGACGAGAATTTTATCTTTCATACATGCCTTTATCTGCTTGGAAAAATCTTAAGTAAAATGCCAAACTTGGTGATAACCCACAGGGCATGTAACGCATCAGAAAAGCCGATCTTTTTGCCTTCGTCATAAGTTCTTCCATGATAAGAAATTCCCACTTCATACATCCGAACTTTTCGTGCGGCAAGTTTTGCAGTGAGTTCAGGTTCAATACCAAAGCCATTTTCCGTAATTCGTATTGATTGTATAAGCTCTGCTTTGCAAACTTTGTATCCAGTTTCCATGTCGGTTAAATTTAGATTGTTACAAACGTTGCTCCAAAATGTAAGCAAGCAGTTAGCTAGATAGTGCCAAAAATATACCACCCTGTGTGGTTCGGAGCCAATAAACCGTGAGCCAAACACAACGTCAGCCCTTCCCTCCAATATGGGTTCGATTAATTTGGAATACTCAGTCGGACTGTACTCTAAATCCGCATCCTGAATCACAATGATCTCGCCAGTTGCCGCTTGAATTCCATCACGAAGAGCTGCACCTTTGCCCCCGTTTTGCTCTCGAAGGATCAAGCGGTCTATTCGTTTGCGAATTTTTTGCAACTTTGTTCTTGTGTCATCTGTCGAGCCGTCATCAACAACTATAAGTTCAATCGGAGATACAGTGCTTGCGTGCACATCTGCGATTACCGACTCGATTGTCTTTTCCTCGTTGAAGACTGGGATAACTACGGACAAAAGAGGTCTTACATTTTTTATATGTTTACGATTACTTTTGTTCATGACCTACTTTTTTCTTTTGTTCAATTTGCGCACATTAGTTTCAAGATTTGTGATCGAGACACTTCTTGCCACAACTTCTAGTCTGTTTTTTAACTGCTTGATCATAAAGTAACTATAGAAAACTAATGAGCAGATTATCATGAGGGCAATAACCAGCAAAAAGTCAAATACGCGAGCGAACTTTAGTGCTCCTGCCAATCCGA
>CAZBMX010000003.1:4367-21613 GCA_964493195.1 uncultured Pseudomonadales bacterium | reverse complement strand
CATGCGCCACCCGATTACATTCTTACGCGAAAACGGCGTGCACGCCCTCGTCTTCCACCTGTCCATGGGTGGCAAAATTGCGTTCTTGTTCATCAACCCACTCATGTGGGTACTCACCCTTGGGTACTTTGCTGCCTATGCCTGGGTCGGACCAACAATTGAAAGTCTGTATCCAACCAGCGTGTTCTACATGGCTGGCACTTCATTGGTTTTTGGCAACTTTATGTTTATGTACTACTACATGATTGGCGTTGCTAAGCGCGAGCATTGGCAGCTGATGAAGTTCGTGCTGTTTATTCCGTTTTACTGGTTGATGGTAAGTGTGGCTGCGTGTATTGCGTTGCAACAGTTAATCTTCAAGCCCCACTATTGGGAAAAAACTGTGCACGGCCTGCATTTGAAGAAAGAGCAAATCGAAGAAGAGTTGGAAGAAACCGACGACATGGTTCCCGCGCTCACCGCACATCACATTCCAGCACAAAAACCCAGCCGCTGGTGGAGCACCGGGCGGCTAAAAACACTGATGCAAAAGCGCAAAGTGTACCTAAGTGGCACGATTTTGGTTGGATCTTCGTTCGTCGCTAGTATGCTCAACTTGCTGCTGAGTGCGTACTTGGGCAGAACACTCCCGCTTGCCACATTTGGACTACTTAACTTGGTAAACAGCTTTGTGTACCTGGCCGGCAGTGTATTCCAAGCCGTCGGTACAACCATCAGCGAGCGCATCGGCTACATTAGCGGGAGGCTCGGCAATCGCCAAGCCTTGGTAGCCTGGCAAACGTACCGGCGCAAAGCCAATCGCTGGGCGCTTGGGTTGAGTATTATCTGGCTGCTGTTGACACCACTTCTCATGTGGTTTTTCGGCATGAGCGATCCGTGGCCATTTGTACTGATTGCACCAACTTGGGTGTTCGGCTTACTGCTCACACTGGACCGCAGTTACTTTACCAGTGACTTGCAGTTTGGCATTGCTGCGCTCATCACGTTAGCTGAGGCTATCACCAAACTTGTCTTTGGATTCGGTTTAGCCAACACCAGCTTGCAGCCATTTGTCTACATCACACTCCCAATCTCACTGTACACGCCGTTCCTGCTCAGTAGGTTGGTCTTGCGTAAAAGAATTGCCCAAAGCGATATCGCGCGTTCAGAAATCGAGCCATCTGCACGATTTTCACTGCCATTTTTCACTGTTTCTGGATTGTCTGGTTTTTCAACCATGGCGTTTCTCACCCTCGACACAATTTGGATTGCCCATTTGCTTTCTCCAGATGAAATTGGACAGTACACACTAGTGGCCCTGATCGGCAAAATGATATTTTTCCTCGGAAGCCTAGCACATCAACTGCTCGTGCCGTTGGTGAGTTATGCTGCTGGCGCTAAACAAAAAACTGAACGCATGCTGTACTACATGCTCGGCGGCACTGCACTCCTACATGTGGGCGGCTTGCTTGGCTATGAACTAATTGGCAGAAGTCTAATCCCCCTGGTGCTCAACAAAGACTTTTCAGCTGTTGACCAATACATGTTGCTCTACATCGTTGGTATTTCATTCTTTTCCTTGTCACGAGTTTTTGTGCAGTACCATTTGACCAAGCGTGTATATGGTCTCTCAGTTGCAAGCGCAATTTTGGTTGGCTTTGAGTTAATCGCCATGAGCCTGTTCGTCCGAACTGTTGCCGATGCAGTTGTGGTAGTTTCCATCATGGGAGTTGCACAGTTTGTCATGGCCTTTGGCATGCACTTGCTGCTGCGCTGGATTGTAGCCGTACAGAATAATCTGCGAGCATTTCTCAGTCTGATCAGTGAAAAACACCGCCGCAAACCCATTCCAAAAACTGGCTTGCGCATCCTCTTCCTGAACTGGCGAGACACCAAACATGTCTGGGCTGGTGGCGCTGAAATATATGTTCAGGAACTTGCAAAAGAACTGGTCACTATGGGACACCAAGTAACACTGTTTTGTGGCAATGATGGCCACAGCAGTGAGTACGACAAAATTGATGGCGTTGAAATTTATCGACGCGGTGGATTTTTTACCGTCTATGTTTGGGCAGCAATTTACTATGTGCTGCGATTCCGCAAACACTTTGACTGCATCGTTGACTGCGAAAACGGCATTCCATTCTTCGCTCCCGTGTACAGCAGCCTGCCAGTATTTTTGCTCATTCATCACGTGCACCAAGAAGTGTTCCGCGAGCATTTGCCCGCTCCACTTTCTCTGATTGCACGAACAATGGAGGGCGTGCTGATGCCGCTCATTTTCCGCAGCAAGCCAATCATCACTGTATCTGACTCTTCCAAACAAGCGATTCAAAAGCTTGGATGGAGCGAACAGGAAATCACGGTCATCAATCCTGGTGTTTCTATCGAAAAACCTGCCAGAGTGCGCAAATCAGCACATCCGCTCATTACCTACGTGGGTAGACTCAAACCATACAAAAACATTGATATTTTACTCAAAGCATTTGCTCAACTGCGAACAGAGTATCCCAAAGCCCGACTTGCAATTGCAGGCACTGGTGAATCCCGCAGCGCACTACAACGGCTCGCCAAACAGCTGGAAATCGAATCGCAGGTCGAGTTCTTAGGCAGAGTTACAGAAGCAGAGAAAGCCTCATTATTAGCACGTGCCTGGGTGGCAGTACAACCATCCATGGTGGAAGGGTGGGGGATCACCGTTTTGGAGGCGAATCGCTGTGGCACAACCGTAGTTGCATCAAACGTACCTGGCTTGCGCGACTCGGTTGTTTCCGGACAAACAGGTTTGCTCGTTACCCCGCGTTCTGTTGCGAGTCTGGCTGAAGCCCTTGGTCAAATTCTCAAAGACACAAAGTTGCGGACCAGCCTGACGCTTGCAGCCACTAACTGGGCGCAGAAATTCAGCTGGCACGCTGCAGCAATCCAATGGAGTCAGCAGTTTGCCAATCAGATGCTCCATTGGAAACCAATCGGATCAACCCAAACACAGCACGCACCAGCGCCCGTCACTGCAAGAGGAAAACATACATAACATGCCAAAAACCGCAAAAATATCATCAGTAACGATTGCAATTCCAGCACACAACGAAGCTGAGAATGTGGGCTACATGCTCCAATCAGTTGCTAAACAAAGATTTCTTGGATTCGAACTCGCACAAGTGCTAGTGATCTGTGACGGTTGCACCGACGACACCGCAAAAATCGCACGCTCGTTCCGAAAAAAACTGCCACAACTGCAAGTGTTTGATGATGGCAAACGTACTGGCAAAGCCGAGCGCCTCAATCAATTATTCTCAAAAAATACCTCAGACTTCATTGTTACGCTTGATGCAGATTTGGTGCTGGCCGGCTCGGATACCATCCAGCTGTTGCTTGCCCATTTCGCAGATCCCCAGATTGAACTTGTAGGAGCGCACTTTTCACCGGTAGAACAATCATCGTGGATGGGTAAATTCAGCAACGTTTCCCTCTCATGCTTTTTGGATGCAGCATATTCATGGAACAACGGCAATAATTTCTATTCTATGATGGGTGGTGCACAGGCGTTCCGAAAATCCTTTGCCCGAACACTGCGCTATCCAAAAGGTTTGGTGTCTGATCAAAGTTTCACGTACGCTGCAGCGATGCATCATAACCCTCATGCATTTGTGCTTGCCCACGATGCCAGAGTCTGGTGCAGAACTGTGGCCACATTTCATGATTGGCGACTGCTAGGTACACGATCAATCGGCAGAAATAAAGCTGACGCAGCACAGTACTTTGGTGAAGAAAGTCTTGCAGACACCCACATGCCAAAATCAATCCTGTTCCAAGCAATTTTACACTGGTTGCACACTGATCCGATTTCGACAATCGGCGCAATCATCATGAACATTTTTATTCGCGTATTTCCCCTCAATCTACCAATTGAGGATGGGGCTTGGGAAAGTACAGTGTCGTCCAAACACGCGATTCGCTAACAGTCCATATGTATACATTGTCAGTTATCATTCCAGCACACAACGAAGCCCGCAATATTGCGGCACTGCTTGCCGACGTGCAAACTCAAAAATTCAGCAAGAACGTGCTGTTGGAATCGATACAGGTTTACTCCGATGGCAGCACTGACCAAACAGCAACAATCGTAAAAAAAATCAGTAACACAGACAGCAGAATTGTTGTGCACTCATTTGCAACCAATCGGGGAAAAGCAGCAAGACTCAATCAAGCATTCAGAGCAGCAACAACTGATGCAGTGATTGTCTTGGACGCAGACGTTCGCCTGCCAAACCGCAACACCCTCTCTGCGTTGCTCGCACCTGTTCAAAGAAAAAAAGCCGACCTTACTTCAGCGCCCGTACTCCCGACACAAGTCGAGACGTGGGTGCAAAAAATGTTGGCCGCCAGCATGACGGCAAAACAAGGCGCATACACTGAGTGGAGAGCAGGCAACAACGTGTTTACCTGCCATGGCAGAGTGCGTGCGTTCTCCCGCAACTTATATTCGCATTTGAAATTCCAACACAGCTACAATGAGGATTCATTCTCATATCTGTACTGCATCCAACAGGGATTCAACTATGCGTTTGTTCCTACCACTTCCGTCACCTATGTATTGCCACGCACCATCCGCGATCATCTCTCACAAAGTGTTCGCTTTTTTGCCTCTCAGGATTTGCATGGTGAATCAATTCCAACTGAACTGGTTCAGGCTGAGTTAGCGCTCCCTAAACTACTGCTGTTAAAACACTTCGCGCTGGCATGTATCAGCAACCCATTTTCATTGACGTTGTATATCTGTATAACCCTATATACTTTGATGCTGGCTAAACTGCACCACCAACCCCAACATACATGGACAGCTGCGGCGACAACTAAGTAACCCTATGCAAAAAACTCAACCAAAACTTACCGTTTGTTTCTTCGGCACGTACGACAAAACATACACTTCCAATGTGATGTTTAAAAAAGCATTAGAAATCAATGACGTGACCGTTATAGAAGTTAACTCGCACATTCCAGTAACTCGTCTTGATTCACAAGCTGATTTATCATGGAGGCACTTACTGCGTCGTATTAGTCAAAAGTATCGCATCGTACCAACAGCCATTAAACAGTGGAGTGACATACAAAAATCTGATGTACTCTACGTTGGCTACCCCGGTCATTTTGATGTATTTTTTGCCTGGATCGTTGCGAAACTAGCAGGCAAAAAGTTGGTTTTTAATCCGCTCCTCATCATCTACACAGGGTTTTCCGAAGAGCAAGGAATTCTCAAAAAACGTTCGCTGATGGGCTGGGGCATGAAACAAGCTGAAGGTTTGGTTTACAAACTATGCAACCGGGTGTTTGCTGACACCCCATTGCAAGAACAGTTTTTGAAAACTGTGTTTCACTTGTCCAGTGAAAAACTTCGTGTCCTGGCAATTGGCGCGGACGATGCATACTATGCACACACGCCGTACACCAATACTTCCAAAAAAATTGAAGTTACCTACTACGGTCTCTACAGCCCAATTCATGGAGTTGAACACATCATTGAAGCTGCAAACTTGTTACGCGACGATGCAGACATTCACTTCACCATGGTGGGCAACAAAGGCAATACATATCAAGTCAATTTCGATCGCGCCAAACATCTCGGATTAACAAACATTACCTTCTATGATGACTTGCCACTTTCCGAACATCCTGCCATTATTAAGAAGGCGGATCTGTTCTTTGGATTTTTGACCTATACCCCAAGCGTGGAGCGGGTCATACCAAACAAGATTTATCAAGGCCTCGCGCTTGGCAAGATTGTGCTGACCTCAGACGCACCGGTAACCAGAAGTGTCTTTACCCACAATGAAAACATTATCCTTGTTGCACCAAATGATCCTAAAGCACTTGCAGCCCAAATCGTTGCGCTCAAAAACAATCCAGCAAAACGAAAAAAAATTGCAGATGCAGGATATCGATTGTTTATGAAACACTACACACCAAAAGCCGTGGGCGCAGCACTCAAACAATATATTGCAGAATTGCTAGCTGAGTAACAGTATGAAACTTCCTATCAGACTCCCCAGCTGGCCAAGCATCACTCCACCTAAATTCTTTTCTGGCAAACTGTTTACGGTCATAGGGCACAGCATGCTCGTGCTAGCATTTTTGTTGTTTATCAGCACCGTACTGATGCTTACCTACAAAGGTGATTTGAACAGTTATCAGGCAGGCAATCGAAAAACTGGCATTGGCACCCCTTTTGAGGCAACCAACACGAGCTCAAGATTTGCACTGACTGAAGCGATTGTCGAGCAGGGGACATTCGAACTGACCGAGGCGCAGGCGCGGTTTTCAGCACCTGACATGGTCTACGTCGATGGTAAGTTCTTCAGTATTTTCACTCCTGGAGTTTCATTTTTTGCCATTCCATTTTATATTCTCGGCAAGTACTGGATGTCGCCTGAGTTTACCAGTTTTGGCCTTAACATAGTGTTTGCTCTACTGAATGCGGTCTTACTACTGCGACTTGTACACAAGTTGACCTATTCTTTACCAGCCGCACTCTTTGCCGCGCTTACGTTCAGTTTTGCCACCAATGCGCACGCATATGCACTGACACTCACCCAACATCACGGTGCCATTTTTATTCTATTGCTCGGAATTTTTGCCGGACTGCGTAAACCTAGTTGGATAAACAGCGTGTGGTTTGGCTTACTCTGTGGTGCCGGCTTGCTGTTTGACTTCCCCAATCTTTTCGTCATGCTGCCAATTGGCTTGCACATGCTTGGACAACATTTCACAATCAGCACCATCGGAGCTCAGACAAAACTTTCGATCAAACTTTCAGTCCTCGGCATCGCCATGGGCATAGTTCCGCTCTTCGCACTGTACGGATGGTACAACGCACAAACTATTGGATCGCCAACGCGCATTGCTCAGTTTGTTGGTCGATCAAACTATTTTGATAGTGTGGAGCAGAAGGCAGAGCGAGAGCAGCGGCATGCGAACGTTGATGAATGGCAATCATCGCTGCCTTTTTCTACCAGATTGCAGCTGCAAGGAACCCAAATTCTCCTAGTCAGTGACGAGCGGAGTTGGTTGTACTATAGTCCGGTCTTGCTGTTTGGCATCATTGGCATGTGGTATGGCGCACGCAATCCGAAACAAAAAACTGCCACATACTTGCTGGTTTTTGTGCTACTTATGAACGTGCTCGTCTACGTCTCCGTTGGTGACCCTTGGGGAGGCTGGTCATTTGGCCCTCGATACTTACTCCCCGGTGCAGCAGTTATGGCTGTGTTTGTCGGCGTGCTTGTTGCTCGCTGGCAAAGATTTTTCCCGGGACTCATCGCAGTTGGTTATTTTTTGTGGCAGAGTGTTTGGATCAGTAGTATGGGCGCACTCACCTCAGCGCACATTCCACCCAAACAGGAAACGATTGCCTTAGGTAATGACTTACCCTACACATGGGAGCTGAATAAACGCATGATGCTGCGGAACGAATCAAGTTCTTTTGCCTACAATGTGTGGCTTGATCAGCACATGACGGTGGCTGAGTTGCACACTGACTTAGCAACCACCATCAGCAGTGTGGGATTCCTGCTACTAACAATTCTATTCATGGGCAGCTTCTTTCCACACAGTAAAGTAAAAAAATAATCATGCCAAAACTTGAACTTACTGCTTCATTTTCCACCAGCGCGCTGCGTCGCTGGTATCACTTAGCCCTAGTCTGGGCTGAGCCATTGTTGTTTCTCGTACTTGCTGTTCTTTCGGTTTGGCTTTTCAACTATTACTACAACATCGATTAGGGACTAGCGTACAACGATGCCCGCTCCCATTTAGACATTGGTCGGCGTGTAGTAGAAGGTCTTAAACCCGGTTTAGCACAATTGGGCAGTGTGTGGCTGCCACTCCCACACATCCTCATGATTCCTACTATCTGGAATGATTTCTTCTGGCACTCTGGACTTTCTGGAGCCATGCAGTCAATGGCGGCATTCCTGCTCACCAGCATTGTCATTTTCCGCACACTTAAAGTCCTCGGATATGGTGTGGGCGCCCGAGTGTTTGCCGTTGCAGTGTTTGTGCTCAACATGAACATTATGTACTTGCAGAGCACAGCCATGACAGAACTGCTGTTGCTCGGCACCATGACCACAGCTGTGTACGAGTTGCTCAAGTGGCATAAGACACGAAGCATGATCTTTTTAGTGAAGACAGCATTCTGGATGATGCTGGCTACACTGGTTCGATATGATGGATGGTTCTTGTTTTTGTGGGCTACCGGACTAGTCGCGCTGCAAGGCTTCCAACAAGAACATTGGCAGTTCTGGAAAGGCTTGCGCAAGGCCGAAGGACTCACCATCTTTTTCTGCACGCTCGCCGGGTTGGGAATTGTTTTATGGGTGTTGTGGAACTACTTAATTTTCGGTGACCCATTATTTTTCATTTTTGGACCGTATTCCGCCCACGCACAACAGTCACAACTGGAAACTGCAGGGGTGCTTATTTCCAAACATGACCTGCTGGTGTCACTCAAAACGTATTGGTATGCCATGATTTACAACATTGGTATCGTGCCAACGTTCATGGGACTGTTTGGTGCGCTCGCGTTCTTCTTGGCACGCAACCATAAACTAGAAATCAAACTCGCCATTTCCGCACTGCTCGCGCCATTGGTGTTTAACATCATTGCTCTCTACCTAGGACACTCTGTCTTGTTCGTACAAGGCATCAATGGTGACACATGGTTCAACGTCCGGTATGGCATCATGATGATCCCTTCAGTTGCAGTGTTTAGTGGTATTTTGTTCGCACATGCCAAACAGCTGCGCGTACCGATTCTGATTGCATTCGTCTTTTTTACGTTCTTCCATATTGGTGGTTGGGACGCGGTAACCATCGATGACGGCAGGGTAGGGTCAAGTCAAAAAAACGTCTCCCAAGTCAGTGGCTGGCTCAAAAATAATGTGACCAATTCCGATGGTTTTGTGCTTATATCCGCTGCTTCTCATGATGCAATTATTTTTAGTTCGGGATTACCTATGAGTCGTTTCATCCACGAAGGAACTGGTGCATACTGGGAAAGTGCAACTACAACACCCGACCGTTGGGCTAAATGGATTGTGATGCGAACAAACGACACAAACGACTCAACGTTCCGGCTTCTGCAACCAACGCCATGGAGAGAATACTACCAACTCGTAGACAGTTACCCATTCGCAGATATCTATGAATTAAAGCCCGAGTATTGGGAACAACTCAACACTAAACCGACGCTACCGAAGCAGCGGTAGTTGCTTTTTCCTCGCAAGGCTTATGCCATCGCCGAATTCGTTGAACTAGAATGATCGGACTGCCACGCTCGATACCGCGACTGCCTGGCTCTCTTTTGCAGCCAAACAAAGAACCGACTCTCGTTATACTTCCAATCAAGATCGTGTATGAGCGTAATCAATCTCCGTTTCAGACTAGGGTGATAGCTGATTTCCAAGCTTGCCTCCAGTGCTGCCTCCAAATCCTGGTCGCTGTGTGTTCTCTGCAGGTACTCTAGCGCCTGTTGAACATACTGCTGAATGGAGTACTGTGTGGTAAACATGTTGGACAACTTCTGCAAGTTGAGTCCTTTGGGAAACGTATACATTTTGTCTGCAACTCCCGCAATACGCAACTCAGCCATTGTCATCATGCATTTATCGCACTCGCAGCAATTGTACCCGTTGTTGCGCCAACACACACGCAAATTTTTGAGAGCAAGATCAGATTTTGCAATGTAGTCACGCACCTTTTCAAATCGCATGAGTGTTTCTTCTTCGTGAATAATTTGCATGCTCTCTGTTGACCACCGCGGATCCAAGTACTCACTGCTGCCCCAAGGTTCCTGCCAATCTGTTAGTCCACCCCCAGGTATGATGATCTTGTCAAATCCCTTGCGTAACAATAGTGCAACCATTGCTAACGCGCCACCGTGCGCCATCTCCCAACCTAGCATGCCATCAGTTATCTCTCGCACATTGGTTCGCACAGTAATAAGCGGAACACCTGTTTTTGCTGAAATGCGCTGTACGCAATCAAGCACTTGCTTAAATTGTTCTATATTCGCCAACTCAATATCAAAACCATGTACGAAAATCAGGTGGCTTATTTTTTGCTTGTTTTCTTTTTGATACTTCAAAAAAGTGGTAAATGAATCAACACCACCAGAGAAAAACACCCCCACATTTTTTGTGTGCGATCTATTGTCAACATCTTCGTGTAGTTCGGCAGGGTGGACGGCAATATCTGTAAACCCCGTGTTCCAGCCGACAACTCTATCGATGATTTCAGACACACCCTGAGCCCATTGGTGAGACACTGAACCAGCAATAGATACCTGCTCATGATGCCGCGATGCAGGCAATACGAAGGGGCTAGCTACAGCAGTGCAGTCATCGGCTACAAACGATGCATATTGCTTATCCAGCTCTGCCCACAGCGTGTGCTGCGCACCTCTTCCTGTAATGATTTGACTGGCAATTCTAATTGTGCCACCTGCTTCTGTAATGACGGGTTTGAGAATGTTCATACAGTGAAAATCTTGAGCCAACGCGCTCGCTCCTTTTTCTGAATGTGTTGCAGTTTTTTTGTCATCTGAGCAGCTATTTGTTTTCTCTGCGCAAACACTTCTGTTACATTGGCAAACAATTTTTCAGAAGTAACTGCACTACACTTGATACAGTATTCGTGCAACCCAAAATCTGAAGCGATACCCTCAGTTTTGTATTCATATGAGACGGGAACAAACGGCACGCCTTGTGTGCCAGCAATGATGTTTGAGTGCATTCTCATACCGATTAACATTGCCAGTGGTCGGTACACATGCTTGGCATTTTCCACTGTTCTGACAAACTGCACAGGCATAACAACCAATCCATTTTTCTGCAGTTGATCGGCAACCCGCTTTGTAACAAGCGCATCACCCTCACCAAACTTGGGCGCGTCAACTTGTACGATGGGCTGAATCGCAATCTTTTGTTTGCTGGCAAGTTTTGTGAGTGCTTCCACGTACGACTGTTCAAGATTCCGCTGTCCAGCTTCGTCCAGCCATTCGCGAATAGTGAATCCCACCACAGGAACTTTGGGAGTAGTCTTTTTTCCAGCGAGACTGCTCAGTAAAAGCGCATGATCAGACGCCAACATCAAATTTTTTAGTTGGTACTGCGAAACAAGTTGGTGAGAAAATTTCTCACGGACAGCAACCTGATCAAACTCACGGAGGATCGCACCAGTCAGCCGCGCCTGCCACTTTGCCGCAAATGGACCTATGCTAATCGGCGCAACAATGCGCTGAGCATGACTGAACTGTGCCAACCAAAAAGGTAGAAGTAGCATGAGCAAATTCAAGCTCTGCGACAGACCCGGCTTTGAACGCAAGTAGCCACCACCAACGAACACAATTGCATCGGCAGTGTGATATGCCTGGAAAATATGCTTCATGCGTGGAGATACCCAAAACAGCAGAGCGATAAGCGGCCGAAGAGAGAAGTAAAGCCCAATACACAGCAGCAAAAGCAACCCCATTCGATAGAGGCGCATTATTAGTGATGTACTTTCAAAAACCGCCCAGTAGTAAAATGTAGACTCCAACTCATGAATCGCCGCATTGGTGTGTGACTCAGGCTCGGCACTGTGCACGCAGATACTCGCATCGGGATTCTTGCTGGTCAGCAAATCAATCAGAACTTCTAGCATCGCCTCATCACCGACATTGGTAGCACTAGTTACATTGGGAATGAGAATATTAACAGGTTTTTTCATATTACTTTCTGTTGGTCCAATATTGGAGCGCGCTGAAGTACATGCTTTCGGTTTGAGGCAAGACAACCCCTTCACAGAGCAAACTTATCGCACAGTACATACCAACTGCCTGTACTGTTTGGCGTTGTTGTGAAGAGTCGATTCGATGGGCAATATCCGATAAAAGTTTGTTTCTCAGTCGAGTGTCATTCCAATGTAAAATGGCTGTACAGATTAAGTCATATTCAGGCACCGTCACTGCCGCAAAACCAAAATCTATCAGATACAGCTGACCGCGAGTTCTTAACATGTTTTCGGCATGTAAATCACGGTGCGCCAATACCGTTGCTGGCACCCTGACGAGCTGACTGGCACGTTTGTAGAACTGAAAGAATGCCCGTAATAATTCTGTGCGTTTGCCTGGGTGTGTCACCATAGCTCGCAACCACATCAGGGGGAAAAGCAGGCAAAGTTCAGCACCAGAGCGTTGGTCCAATCTGTGCTTTGATGCCTCGCTCATGCGTTCGGAGACATGTCTCAAAAACTCCATTGCCTGAGTGAGATCGGTACTGAGTTCCAGACCAGTGTGTCTCTTGTTATTGTTTGAAACGGCAACGAACTCCTGCAGTTGAACCAGTTGTGTTGGGCTTTCCTGAGATGAGAGTAGAGCAGGAATGCGTACGGATTGATGGTCAAAATGCATTGCCGACAATTCCCGTGCCACCTGAATCTCGTTATGCAGTCGCCAATACTGGGCATTGCGCCAACTGCCATTCCAAACTTTTCCGATCGCCTTCTTTCCGTTGTGAACGTACATACCGTAAACATAGCCGCTTGCAAGTGACTCCTGAACAACCTGAACAAGAGGTTTGACTAGCTGATACTTACCAACTTTAGCTGGCAAGGTAGCCGCCACATCCCGAGAATATTTTTGCAGAATAGCAACCCAAGCATTTATGAGCGTGCGATATATGTGCACGAACACCAACATCCGACTTGCTCTATACAAAAAAGCTGCGAGCAAGCTCAACATGCCTGCAACAGCCATCACGGCACTGATCTGTCCCACGCTGTCATGAAACAGCAGCATGCCAACCACCATCGCCGCAGTCGCAAATAAACTCAGTAGGGAACCTGCAAAGTTTTCTTTTGACTGATAATACGAAACCACCAACGTTGACAATCCAAAACAGGTCATACCAAATGCATAGAGCGGAACGTAAGGAACAATCACTTCCGCCCGAGCTCCTAACAAAAATGGCACTGTTAACCAACCAAAAACTCCAATCGTCAAAAATGATCCTGCCAAAATAATCGCGGTAGTCGCAAACAGCACCAAAAAAGTTTTGCGGGGATCGCGACCAGCACCCACCTCTTTACTAACCATGGGGATCACGAATTGACCAAACAGTGCACTGGCATAGTAGAGTATTTTTCCTACTACCGTCAGCAATACATAGTGGCCAGCCAGGGTTGGGTTCAAGTAGTGCTTCGCCAGAAGCACATCAAAAGTGATAAATGAAACCGATGCGAACTTGACAATCACAGAATGCAGATAAAATTTCCAAGGGAAACGGTGGGCTTTTACCGATACTGCAGACTTCGACTCTTTGAGTGCTGCCTTGACCGTCAGCCATGTTGCAACACATACTAAGAGGGCGGACAAGGGCGTGGCAACATAGATCAACTGAGCAAACCCCAACTCTACCAACACCACGGTAGCTAGAGTAAACACTACTGCTTCAAATAGTAGTATCCACCCCAGATGCTTAAATTTGTGCAATCCCAAAAGGATGCCAGTATCCACTGCGGTAACTACGCTGAAAAACCAGAGTGGAGCCACTAAAAAAAATGGCAAGATCTGGGTAATGTGAAAAAAATGCATTAGCAGCGGAGTAGCAATAAACCACAACAACAGCATGCAGGCTGAAAGAACATACGATAACTTTCGGAAGGACTGCCAGAGTGTTCGAATCGACTGCTGACCTTTTCCCCACTGATAGGCAGTGGTGTGTGTAATCGTTCTGGTGTACGCACTCAGGGGAATTTGGAGTAAGGCTAAAATGTTGGCAATCACAACTACCAGGCCAAAATCAGCATGTTCCAAGCGCCTGCCCAGATACAAATTGTAGGCAAACGTCACTAGGTTAACGCCAACTGAGGCGGCTATAAACGAAACACTAGCAACCATACTCTTGAGCTCTGTATGCCGATCAAAAAAAGTACTGAATCGTGTTTTATATGTGCTCAACAACATGAGGTGATAGCCAAAAATAATACAATAGTATATAATTATCGGATATTATACACTTTAGACCGTTTTGATGCAATCTGACCTAACATTTTCTATTGGTATCCCTGCGTATAATGAGGCAGCTAATATTGGCAGGCTGGTTCACGCGTTGCTCAACCAGCAGATAGCTCAGGGTAGGCTGCAGGAAATCATAGTGATTTCCGACGGCAGCTCGGATGCAACGGCACAGGAAGTAGAAAAAATTATTGATAAACGAGTACGCGTTATTGTGGGTACTTCAAGATTGGGACAGGCCGCCCGACAGAACCAGTTATTCTCAATGTGTCAGTCAGACGTGTTGATCTTACTCAATGCGGATATTCTTCCAACCTCAGATCATTTCCTTTCCGAAATGCTGAAGCCGTTCATTGAGAAGCCTGCGACAGGACTTGTTGGTGCCAAGGTGACACCAGTGCTGGCAGGTTCAACTCTGGTAAGTGTTGTGCTCAACTGGAACTCTGCATGGAAAACAAATTTATTCGAAAAAATTAACCACAAAGACAACATTTTCTTGTGCCACGGACGTGCGCGAGCATTTTCGAAAAAACTGTACTCGCAACTGCGTTGGCCATCCATTCAAGGTGAAGACGCGTACTCATATATCTATGCAAAAACTCATGGTTTCGATTTTGTATATGCACCAAACGCTTCAGTTTGGTACGTCACACCAAAAACACTAGCAGATCACGTTAAACAAAGCACGCGTTTTATGCACACTATGGGTGAAGCATCGGATGGAGTGGGGCACAGTCTAAAACACAATTGGTACCACATTCCCAAGTATGCATTGCTCACGTCTCTCATTCAGGGAATCTGTACTAGACCACTGCACTTTGTTGCATACTGTCTTATCATGATGTGCGTATTTGGCAACCGAGTCTTTCAAAAACAAAACCGCGCACAAACAACCTGGGATGTTTCTGAATCGACAAAGCACATTGCGCTAGAGCACTGAGTTCCAACACTAGTACGCTCTGTGGTCACACCTTCCTACCCAGTGCAATTTGCAAAGCTAGCCAATCCTGATCATTGCGCCACGCTTCTCTTGGTAACACAAAACTTTCTGCCGACTTCTTCTCCGCAATCCACAATGCATCGCGCACACTGGGATGCCCAATCATTCCAAGAATTTGCAACAACTGCAGTGCTCGCTGATCTTCTTCTGACATCGAGGCTGATTCCAGTTGCAGGTCAATTCTGACAACACCATCGAGCATGATCGTTGGAAGTGCATACTGTTCTGCAATTCCACCATTTTTCGTTCGCAAGAGGCCAACTTTTGTTGCTGGAGGTAACAAGTCATACGTTTGCTGACGGTACTCACGGGCGATTGGCGAAAGCGCCGTTTGCACATGCAATCTAGCCAACGCTGTGCCAAATACTCCATTCCAAAATCGCAAATTCTGTACGGTCGCAGTTCCCTCGAGTATTGAAAACATCTCACGGCGCATTTTGTTGGTGGTGCAGTTTCTGTTTGCACTAGCCATTAACTCCTTACTTAACGCAATCATCCAATCAAGTGCATTCCCCGGCACCAAGGTATGAGCAATTGCATGACCTTCCCAACCTGTTCCTGTGGAAAAAAATGGGTTGCGTCTGCGCATAAGCATCCAAGCAAGAAAAGCAGGAGCAGCGAATTCAGCCCGAGTCTCCTCCTGCCAGCTGCGCAAAACTGCTACGAGGGGTTCAAACGGTACTGACTTAACCACCGAAACAACATCACCAACTTTCTCAGACCTGCGCAATTGATTAAGTTGTTGCAAGTCAATAAATCGGGATGTAATTTCTGGAGACCTCGTGGGCATTAGTAGTGAATAGTAAAGAATACAGAATCAGCTCGATTGTAGCCATTAGCACCAGCATGTCAGTGATGGCACGCACACGTTTGCCAGTCAATAGAATTGCATAACGAAATAGTGCATATAGTCTAACTTATTGTGCTATAATACACCGTTTCAACCAGAGTACGGCCAATTCGGAAAAAAGTGCTTTCCCGCCGACAATTCAGAAACAAACACTACATGACAGACAGCATCCTTGAACAACAACTCCGCAACCGCAAACATCCAATCGAAGTTATCCAGGTCGGTCTCGGCTTTATGGGTTTCGGATTCCTGTCAAACAACCAATATACCAAGCATTTTCGCATCCCCCTCGTCATCAGCCGCCGCCCGGAAGAAGCCAAACAGTTTCTCCTGACACACGGCGTCCTAGCACTAGTCGAGGACAAACCAGCCTCCATCCGTGACAACGCAGCCAAAAACATCATCTCTGTCAGTGACAACCTAGACCTCATCAAAGAGCTGGAAGCACCAGTAGTTTTCGAGGTTACCGGAACAGTAGACTACGGCACCCAAGTTGCCCTCAAAACCCTGGAAGCCAAAAAACACCTAGTCACCATGAACCCAGAACTCCAAGCCACGGTTGGCACCGAGCTCAAACGCCGCTTCGACAAAGAAAAACTCATCATCACCGACGTAGTAGGAGATCAGCCAGGCAGCTTGGCTCGCTTGATTGCCTCTGCACACTACAAAGGTTTCAAAGTCCGCCTGGCAGGCAACATGAAGCGCTACATGGACGTGCATGCTACGCAAGCTAAAATGAAGCCTTGGGCAGAGGACAAAGGCTTGGCAGTTCGCCAGACTGTGTCCTTCACCGACGGCACCAAACAATCCATCGAAATGAACCTCGTCTCCAACTACTACGGCATGACCATCTTCGAAGCTGGCATGCGAGGGCCGAAAGTGGAGAAGTTTGACGAAGTTCTCAAAAGCTTCGACTGGAATGCAGTTCCCGCCGAAGGGGTAGTGGACTACATGATCGGCATCAACCTGTTTCCAGGCGTGTTCGTCGTTGCTGAACACAACGATCCACAACAGCAAAAATACCTGCGCTACCTCAACATGGGTGAAGGCCCAAGATACGTGTTGTTCGACTCATATCACCTCTGTCACCTAGAGGTAGGGGAGACCATTGCTCGTGTGGCCCTCTTTGGCGAAGAAACTATCAACAACGGCCTCAATCCGACTACCAAAACCATCACCATTGCCAAACAGGATCTAGTTAAAGGCCAAAAACTCGACGGCATTGGCGGAGACACCATTTACGGCAGCATTCGCAAAGCCGCAACCAACAAAGACTACTTGCCAATTGGTGTGGCCGTTGGTTCTGTGCTTAAGCGTGATATTCCGCAGGATGCGCCAATTCGTATTGAAGATGTTGAGTTGCCGAG
>CAZBMX010000003.1:0-4267 GCA_964493195.1 uncultured Pseudomonadales bacterium | reverse complement strand
TGCACAATCCCCAAAACTACGGTTACCCACACAAAATACTTGTGCACCGCAGTCCACGGCAAATGTGTACCAGCTTCATCTAACGGATCATCCCCAAGCTTCGACCCGGTCCACGGCAACCGTAACTTCGCCCACGGCATAGCAAAACAGGTGGCGAAAGTAAGGACGAAAAACACCCCCATCACGATACCAGTCCAGCCTAAAATTGAGATTCCTAAAAACCGAATCCGACCTGCGTACCAGGGTTGTTCAGCAACAGGCTCTGGAGTTTCCGTCGGCGAATCTACTGTATCAACCGCATTGGGCTGCTTAGTTGGGTCTGGTTGCAACGCAGGCTCAGCAGCCGCGCCAGCCAGCGTACCAACCGGAGTAAACCGGTCAAACACCTCCGGCCCGTGTGGTGCTTCCGCCATTTTGGCGGTCAGATCAATACCAGCTTTCAGACCAAAGTGTTCACCCAACTTCCACAGCGTGCTATCGGTTACGTCGTAGACTTTGCCTTCGTAGGCAGTGTAGGCTTTGCGACCATCTTTGCCGTCGAACTGCGCAAGTTCATCAGTGGTAAATACTTTGCCCTGTGCAAAGACGGCACCACTCAATGAGAACACCAACAACAATGCAATCAGCGCGCCACCCAAGATTTTTGAAAAAGACACTGTTTTCGCCATATCGCAACTTTTTGTTGTTATTTCTCCACCGACTCCACTCCACGGTTACCAAACGGAACTAGGTAAACCACATCTTCATTCGGATCAAGTTCCAGCGCCGCACCAACTTTGACTGCGTCAAAGCCTGCTGTCACCACCGTACCCATACCCAGTGACTCAATCTGCAAGTAAATGTTCTGTCCAATATGCCCTGCCTCAATCAGAGTGCCGGTAACTGGATCAGCGGGGGAGAGCTTGGCCATCTTGGCGTAACTCGCCGCCAAAGCCAGCACCGCAGGGGCTTTTTGCGAGTTGTCTTGTACTCCAGCTGCAATCAGCGCTTCACCCGCACCAGCCACACCCAAATACTCGACAGAGTGAGTGGTTGGATTGTAGCGATACAAACCAGCATCAAGACCAGCCACGTTGCGCGCAACCATGTATACCGTATAGGGATAAGCGCCGCGGGCAGAGGGTGCTGTGCGATGACCAGCATCATCAGTTACTCCTTGTGCTGACCAGAGCACCTGGGAAATTTGCTGCAGGGTAAGTGGCGTTTCCGCATATGCACGGCGACTTCTCCGAGTGGCCAAGGCTGCTTCTACAGACATCTTGCCGGCTAGGGATGGTTTTGGCAAAGCAATCGTTTTCAACACGGTTTTTTCAGCGGGCAAACTGTACTCAACCGGCTTGGCTGCGGCCTGCTCAGATGGAGCATTAGTTTGAGCGCTACCACCCTTGAGCGCGTCGCGCTCCCGCATGGCAACTACCCAAAGGGCAAAGAAAAGGGTAGACAAACCGATCAAAACAACCACTATAAATGATAAGGTTTCTCGCTTAAATGGCATACCGCCTTTGACACAGTTGTCACAGTTTTTTCCATCGCACGCTGCGTGCGGCAGTGCAGGATTGGTCTTCGCCACCGGGGTCGGCATCGGCGAGCTACCCATGGATTGCAAAGCATCAGTGAATGAAGTAGGTGTTTGGGGCATACATCCATTGAACAGTATTTCAGACCAAGAGTCAAGAAAACTGCCATGAATGCGCACATTATTGTGATGCAGCGCACAAAGCAACCGATCTGATTGTGCGGTATACTCAAGCTTGCATGTCCAACCCATCACAACTACATGTCCTCGCCGACACTTGGTGGTATGCTGCTACCCGCATGACTGTGGCGCAGGTGCAGCAGCTAGCACAACAGCGTGCAGCGCAGGGATTTACCGCAATCCAACTAGTGGCAACCTTCCCGCCAGAAGTTTCTACTTCATCGCCCCACGCTAAACACGCCGATGGCTGGGCACTTGATGAAAATGGCCAAATAAACCAGGCATACTTCACACAATTGGACGCAAAAATCGCCGCAATCCTCGATGCTGGTCTCACTCCAATCATATACGGCAGCTGGGGCAACCACATCGATGCACTTGGGGTGGAATGCATGTGCCGCATTTGGCAGGAGTTGCTTGATCGATACAGCACATTCCCGGTGCTATGGTGCGTGTGCGGTGAGGTAGATCTACCCCCAGCTGCCACCTGGCTACACAACTTCCCATTCAACACCAAACTTGGGCCACTCATTCGCACACTCGTCCAACCACTCAAACCGCTTGTGTTTAACGCAAAAAGTTGGCGCACGAAACGGTTGGCTAACTGGAATCTGGTAGGAGAGTACATCGCAGCGCATGATCCACAGCATCGCCCCATTTTGATTCACCCGCACATGGAGTTCACCGCCCGCGAGCTGTTTCCCAAAGCAGAGTGGTTGAGTGCGAACAGTTTCCAGTCCGGCCATGATCTCTCGCGCCTAGATTGGTTGCGCCAAAAGGCAGTCCAAGCCTATCAAGCACACGATCCAGCGCTCAACCTCGAGCCATGGTACGAGGGGCTCGGCGGCAACTTCGGAGCACAACTTCAGCGACACGCATTTTGGGCCAGCATGCTCAGCGGCTGCATCGGGTACGCGTACGGCGCGCAGGGTCTGTGGAACATGAACCAACCCGGTGAGGCATTCTTAGGCCACTGGGGCAACACTGACTGGCAAACTGCTGCGGCTGCGCCGGGAGCTGCTCAAATTGGTGCCGCGGCAAAGTGGCTGCGCACAAAAAAATGGTACGGCCGATTTGCCCCACTGCCAAACACCGATACTGAAAAAGATCCTCTGAAACAAACTATTTCTGCCAAAACTCCTGATCAAGCTACGGTCGTGTATGCGCCCACACAGGAAAGTCGCGCCGCGCATATGGACAGTAAAGCTACATTCTTTGATCCCATCACTCTGCAAGAACGTGATTCAAAGAATATTGAATCACCCGACTGTATCATTCTGTTGCCCGCATAGTATAATTGTCCAATGCGTGCACATGCTCAACCAGCACTGACTCATCTACTTATAGCAGCTGCTGTAGGAGCAATACTAGCAATTGCTACCCTGGCATATTTCTTTGACCCAACACCGATCGTACCGTCTGTCAGCCAAACCAGAGAACAGAATCCCGGATTCTGGGAGTTCCAGGCGATTGATACCATGAAGTACTCCCGCGATCCCAGCAGAGAGTTCTTGAATAACTGGCAAAAGGCTGAACAAGTTGTCGAACAGCAAGTCGCCAACATTGCCACTTCCGGTGCCACACACATCGGCATCGCAACGCCATACGACGAAGAGTTCAGACCAGTTCTGCGTCTGTGGGTAGACGCCGCCCGTCAGCATGGACTGCACATTTGGTACCGCGGCAACTGGTCGGGCTGGGAGCGGTGGTTTGGATACGATCGCATTTCCCGTGAAGAGCACTTGGCAAAAACAAAGCAGTTCATCGAAACCAATCCAGATCTGTTCGAAAATGGCGATGTTTTCACTCCTTGCCCAGAATGCGAGAACGGCGGAGCAGGCGATCCACGCTTGAACGGTGATGCCGCCGGCCACACCAAGTTTTTGATCGACGAGCATGAAATGATGCAGCAGGCATTCCGTTCCATCGGCAAAAATATCACCATCAACTACAACTCCATGAATGGTGACGTCGCCCGACTCATCATGACCGAACCCACCACTAGCGCGCTGGGCGGCGTCATTGCCATTGATCACTATGTGCGCACTCCAGAAAAACTGGTACAGGATGCCCGCGACCTCGCAGCACGCTCCAAGGGCAAAATTGTTTTTGGTGAGTTTGGCAATCCCATTCCCGACATCCATGGCGCCCAAACACCCGAGGAACAAGCCCAATGGCTAGAAAAAGCCCTCGACCTGATGGCGCGCGAGCCTGCAATTCATGGATTGAGCTACTGGACCAGTGTTGGTGGCTCCACCGAGATCTGGACTGGAGATGGAGAAGCCAAACCAGCTGTTGCCGTGCTCACCAAGTACTTCCGCCCACCAGTCATCCGCGGCGAAGTGCTCGATCCGCGCCATAAACCGATCGCCAACGCCAAAATCACCACCCCACAAAAAACCGTCTTCACCGATGCAGCGGGCACGTTTGTAGTGCCGTACACTCATACTGAAGGTCAACTCGAGTTAACAGCAAACGGATTTGTGACGCAAGTGCGGAGTATGGCGAGTTTGAGCACAGAAGAGGCGGTGATTTTTCAGATGGAGCGGGAAAAGCCGTCGGCGTGGACGC
>CAZBMX010000002.1:0-25053 GCA_964493195.1 uncultured Pseudomonadales bacterium | reverse complement strand
AAAGTTTTGGTGAGTAGTAAAATCGTAAAAAATTGCTACACTGGTTTAATTGTGACAGAAAAAAAATATTTCCAACAATCGTTGCCAGTTGAAGAGGTAAGGTCAGAGATAAGCGAAATCCCAATTTTCGACAGAGGTTTGCTGCCATTTTCTGATTTTGTGAAATTGGAAACATTGACCCTGGAGCAGCGCGAATTGCTAGGAGCATTCAAGGAACCATCAGCTCAAGTGTGGTCTACATTTGAGTATGAAAACTTGGAAGATGCTAAAAAGCAAGCTGATGTGGTTGTTTTATTAGCATCAGGCCTGGCTTCTACGCATACACAATGGAATATGTCTGGCGTGAGTTTTATCCAACAATTTGCCCGAGACTTTCATAACACTCAAAGCAGGGCAAATGGGAAGTTGCTGGGTGCGCAACATGGGGCTATTCCCAAGGTACTTTACGTCTCAATAAATCAGCCTGGTTTTGGAAGCATACAGTTTTCAGATTCAACAAAACGGAAGAGTGGAGATGAGTTGGTGGAGCTTACGTCTGATTCAAACTACGCTGAAGTAATGTCAATGTTGTATCAGGGAATGGGGCTGCCTGAGATTGAAGAAAAATTGGTCGCTGTTGGGCACTCTGCGGGTGGAGAAATGGTTTGTACTGCTTCCCTCAAAAGAATGTTTAAAAACGCATTGTTGTTTGCGGTGAATCCGTCGGTTGGTGTCGACAACCAACCGTTATTTACAGGATTGCGAGGGTTGACGAAAATGGGCGGCTGGATGCCTGGTCGCATCACACAAGCAATACAAAGGCAAATCATTTCTGCAATTACTCAACCACTTGGAACTTTTGGTCCAATGGTTGAGTTACATAATGAGCAGGCCACCACCAACGCGGAAGCATTTATCGCAAAGCTCGCGCAACTCTCTCAAGAGGGGAGAAGATCGCTTGTGGAGTTGCTTGGTGATGGGACGCATTCAGTTGACACACTCCTATCAATAGTCAACAACCTACACATTGTTTTTGGTGCAAATGATGTGTTAACACCAGAGAAGCATATTACTGCTTGGCATGAGTTGGCCAGATCAACAATTCAAAAAAGTCTGGCAAAGCTCAACATCGCGCTGTCTATCGATCAAGCCGCACTTACCTCCTATGAGAGTGTGCCCGGAGCAACGCATGATAGTCTGTTTGCCGATGCTGAAATTCAAGCGATGTACGCTCAGAAAATTGCCTCCGCAGTTGCAGAACGTATTCAAATTAATCAGCTGTTCGCTCAGGCAAGGGTTCGTGTTGAAGACCGGGTACTCGATGCCGTTCCAGCTGTACCTCTGGTTGAGCAGCCGATTCTTGTTGCACAAGAGACGACTCCGGAGACCACCACTGATGTTTATGATTTAAGCATTGGCAAAGTGCCTGAGTTGGAGGTTTTACCCACAATTGCTGGTGAGGAGGCAACTGCGTGGCCTGCTGAGCACGAAATAGAAGAACCCAAACCTGATGAAATAGAAGTAATTCCGGAAGTAGTACCGCAGGAACCAGGTCCACTTCGAACCGATGTTGTGGAGGTTTCCCCGGTTACTCGGCGAGAAATTTCTGCGGTCTCTCAATTCTTCATGAATGCCGTACGACAACTGCAGGCTGACGGATATCAGTTCGAAGTTAGTGTTTCTTCGGGACACAGAGATGAGCTCTATCTCCTTTTAGAGAATTATCAGACTTTGGAAAACCCAGACAGCACTTTTGAGGACAAACAGAAAGCAAGTGAAAGACTTCAGGCGCTTCGGATTTATGACTCAGTCTTCCGAGACCAGTATGTCTCATGCATGTTTAATGCTGGGCATGATTTTTCCAATGCTATCATCGACATACTCAGTTCGGGTGATGAAACTACAGTTCTCGTACCGTATGAGTTGGTAAGTAAGTTTTTTAACACGATACTCGAGTCAGAATCCATTAAACTATATTTTCTGAGTCAGCCAGTTGGGGTGTGGCAAAGATACTCAGAGATTGTACAAGAGATCAGGGTGGGTACTTTGCGGGACTTTGGTCGAGCTGCCCTACTTTTGTTTGATCCCCTTTTTGATGGAAATTACAATGTTTTGAAAACCAGCATGGTTATAGATCATAAAGACAATCCCAAATTTGCACTAGCAAACTTTTTGGCTCCTTTAGCCTCAGGAATCAATGTGGGTGCTCATTTGGAGTTTGACAGAGAAACACTGCGTTCCGCAGTGACTACCTTGACAAAAGAGGTGGTTTTGGAAAAATGGAAGACCCATGCAGGCAGCAAAAAGATTGTTTTCAATTTGAACTCACTAGAAGATGCTGTCGTGTTTAGCAGACTCTTGCAAGGCGAATAACTTTTACGGCAGCACACCCACCCGATACTTTGCCGACCAAGGTCGGTAGTTAGAGAAATAAGTATTTTCCCGCAGCAGCTCGCCATCAGCTTTGTACACCCGGTGGGTAAACTTTGTTTTGAGTCCGCCAACTGCCCAGTCGATCTGAATTTTCTGACCTGGTGCTAGGGTGGGGTCGAGTATGTATTCTGGCGCTGGAGCACCCGTGCCGCCCCATTTTTGGTACTCGACTATCTCTGTTCGGCGGCCATCTGACGTGCCATAGAGTTCGACCCTCATGCTTCGTGCTTCTTGATCGTTTTCGATGTGAATTAAGACGTGGTCTTTGGTGTCATTCTTGAAGCGCAAATCCACGTTGCCTGAGTACACAGTTGCGTCAAAACCAGGATCAGAGTTGAGTTCATAATATCCCACTCGGTAGCTGTGTTGGAGGCGACGAGTGATGTCTAGGCCGGAGTCGAGTAGGGCGCGGAAGAGGGTGGAGCTAACCTGACAGACACCGCCGCCATCACCGAGTTCTGTGCGCCCCGCGCGGATGACGTAGGCAGGTTTGAAGCCGGTTTTGGCAGACACTTCGCCAAGAGCCGCATTAAAAGAGAACTCTTCACCAGGTCTAACGATGTGGTTGGTGATGCGCGAAACAGTCAGCGCCACATTGTGCACGCGGGTGGGAATCGAGCCGTGGTACTCGCTGTTGCCTACACCGATGCGTTCTGTGATGCCGAGGTTGTTGGTTTCTGCCAGCGTTTTTTCGGGTGCAGTTTGAGCAAACTGGAGGGTTATTGTTGCGATTGTTGGCTGCTGTGCTGTAGCTGACGAAGATGCGGGAGGTGTGGTGGTGGTTTCCAATTGCGTAAGTGTGTCTTGTAGGTCTTGTAGCGCTGCTTTATGATCAAGCACTAGGCCGTCTCTGGGGGGGACAAATGTCGTAACTGCCAAAGTTGTTGGGTCAAATACAAACTCGGCAGAAGTGGGGGGACGGTTGTACTTCGTTTTCCATTCGTTTGCGAGATCAGAAAGTTTTTCAGAGGAAAAACCGTTGGGGAATGCAAGCAGAGAAACCAATGGTTTGTCAGTGTACGAAATTTTGTTGTCATGAGCTTGGACGACGAGTGATGCGCCAACAAATTTTCGCGCTCGCTCTTGCGCAGCTGCCAGCGCCAGCTCTGTAAGAGGGGCGCTAGTTGACGCAACCACTGCTTTGGCTGTCTGTTCTCCCGCAGCCAACGCAGCATTGAGTTGATCGATGGTGGCTGATGTATCGACAGTTCTGCCGGGCTTACCGGGATGTATTTTTAAGCTTGTGGGGTTGTTGTGGACAAAGAGCTCTGCAGAGGGTTTTTCCCCCGAGATGTTTACTTTGGTTGCCAATGCTTCTACAAATGCCTCAACCTGCCTTGGTTCAAAAGTGCGTTTGGTGACATACTCTGCTGGTTGAAAAAACTGCTTGATGACCGAAATACCCCGCGAAACGAACGACCCTCGTTTTTGTTGTGTAAAAACTTGATCAAGCAGTGTGGGATATGGGTTTGCAATTCGCAAGCTTGCGCTGTCGCTGCTTACCATGATGTCATCTACAATAAGTGACATTGTATGTCTGGGTTGCTGTTCAAGACGCTGGGTTAAAACAGTTGTAGCGTCCGATCTGGACATGCCGCCAACCACAACACCATCAACGATGGTGTTCGGCAGGAAGGTGTCAGAGTATTGTTTGGCTATAACAGCTAGCGAAAGTGTGGTTATGCCCACAAACCCAAGTATTACAACTGCGGTGGTTGCCTCCCAGCGGAAAACCAACCGCAGTTTGTCAGAGGAAAAAAATTGCTGTTGGTTGTGAGGGGCTGGCATAAGTGAGGGTAAGGGTTAGTATACAGGACAACCGGTTGGTGCTGACGGAGTAGTTGCTCGGCAATGAGTATTTTCCAACTACTCTTGCGGCACATATTCTGGTATTCTTGCAACTATACACAGGACTTTCCAGTCACGCACAACTATACTATTATAATAGTGTTACGTAGGTATGTCTGATACACCACTGCCCAAACCATCACAACCACAATCGAGTGCGCCTCAGCCCTTGCAGCCAAACACGACGGTAAGTGTTGGCACTCCTTCTCCTGCGGCTTCAGCGCCAACTATGCCAGCACCAGCGACCTCACCGCAAGTGCCCGCCGCAGCTAAGCCAACTCCTCCAGCCCCAAAGCCGGTGGTAGCTCCAGCACCCGCTGCTCCCACAACAACTCAAGTGCCAGCCAAGCCACAGATGCCGCCAACAACGTTGACAGCTCTTTCTTCAATGAGCAGCACTAATGTTCCCCCAGAAAGCCAACAACCAACTCCTCCACCACAGCAGTTTGCTGCGGGAGCTGGAACGAAAGCGACTATCCCGACCGCCGCAGTACAGAAGCCAGTTGTTGCGGCAAGTAAGCCAGCCGCGGCTGCAGTTTCTCAAGCTCCAAGCGGATCTTCGCCACTCCCACAATCAAGGCCTGCGGGAGCAGCACCGACACTTGCCCAGGCAGCCACAGCGCCTGCTGCGCCTGCGGGACCAGCAATTGCGCAACCTAGGAAATCGGTGCTTCGTTACCTCCCCATGATACTTGGGGGAGTGGTTTTGCTTGGTGTAATCGCATTCGCTGCGAGCCGATTTTTGGGTGGTGGTACAACGCAACCTGCAGATACTAGCGATGTAGGATCCTCCACAAATCAACCACAACGCACTACGGTACCAGCCCAGCAAACCACGCTTGAATACTGGGGGTTGTGGGAACCATCGGAAGTTTTGAGTTCGGTTATTGCAACATACGAAAAAGAACACCCGGGTGTAAAAATCAACTATACCAAGCAGGCACATCAAAACTACAGAGAGCGCCTAGAAACTGCCGTGAGCTCGGGTACTGGTCCTGACATATTTCGATTCCATGCTGCTTGGACTCCGATGCTTGGGCCAGAGTTAGCTCCACTCCCAAGTTCGGTAATGACTTCTGCTGAGTTTAAGACCACTTACTATCCAGTTGTGAGCCAACAGCTGCAGTACAATGGTCAGTATGTTGGTGTGCCACTGATGTACGATGGTCTTGCGCTCTTGTATAACAAAGACATACTGGATACCGCTGGTGCTCAACCTCCCACTACTTGGGCAGAGTTGAGTGCGTTGGCGGCTCGCCTGACTGTTCGCTCTGGTGACACCGTGCAGCGCGCGGGCGTAGCCTTGGGCAACTCGGCAAATGTTGAGCACTTCTCAGATATTTTGGCGTTACTAATGCTGCAAAATGGCGCAGATTTTACCAAACCGAATTCGCCGGAAGTGCGTGATGCTTTGTTGTTTTACACCAAGTTTATGCGAACTGATCGAGTGTGGAACGCCACGCTACCTCCCTCTACGGTTGCATTCGCTCGGGGGGATGCAGCAATGGTGTTTGCACCTTCCTGGAGAATTCATGAGATTCAGGCGCGCAATCCCAACTTGAAAATTGGTGTTGCGCCAGTTCCCAAGCTTTCTGATGACCGCATTGCTTGGGCTACATATTGGGCCGAGGGCGTAAATGCCAAAAGCAAAAAAACAGCTGCAGCATTCGAGTTTTTGAAGTACTTATCCTCCAAAGAAGTTTTGCAACAGTTGTATTCAGAAGCAAGCAAGGTTCGTGGTTTTGGCGAGCTGTATCCTCGAGTTGATATGGCAGACTTAATCGCCACCAATCCTTTGGTGGCTGCATACTTACAGGATGCTCCGTATGCCACCGGTTGGCACTTAAGTTCGTTTACCCATGATAATGGTATCAACGATCAATTGATCAAGTACTACGAAGACGCGGTGACTGCGGTATCGACTGGCAAATCAGCAGAAGATGTGCTTTTAACCGTTGATCAGGGTACCAAGCAAGTGCTCCGTCAGTATGGAGTGTCCACCAACACCACCAAGTAACTCTTGGAATGGACGGCGATCAAGTACTCTCAGCCTGCTCAGTTTGAGGATAGTATGAAAAACTTCCCCCCACTGGCTCGGCGCGCATTGTTGACGCTTGGGTATGTGGATCAATTTGAGTACCCTCTCTCCATTTTCGAAATTTGGTTCAGGCTCATTTCTTCGCAGGATTTGTCGCTTAGGGCAGTAGTTGGGGCGATGATCTGGTTGCGAAATAGGGGGTTGGTTCGCATCGAACGCAGTGGTGGAGTGGTGTGGTTGATGCTCAGTTCGCGCTATGGATTGAGTGCCCAGCGCCGTGCGCGCGAGCGCTTTTCTGAGCAGAAAATTCTCGAGTTACAACCACTTCTTTTGTTCGTCAGGTTTTTGCCTTGGGTGAGCGCTCTGGCTGTGACTGGTTCGGTGGCAGTTAAAAATGCCAAGCTGGTCGATGACACAGATCTTCTCATAGTTGCTCGGCCGGGAAGCATATGGCTTGTGCGGCCAGTTTTGATTGCCTTTGCATGGCTAATGGGGAAACGCAGATCATGGCGGGCAGAGGAACCAGATAGTTGGTGTTTTAACCTGTGGCTTGAGTCAAATACGTTGCAAGTAGGAGTTGGTGGTCGATCTGTGTATACTGCTTACGAGGTTGTGCAAGCTCAGTGGTTGTACGACCGCGAAGGATGTGCGGCTGCTTTTTTGGCAGAAAACAAGTGGGTTGGTCGTTTCTTGCCCCGATGGTACCAATTGTTGGTTGATCGGCTTCCCCGACAACTCAACATCTCTTGGATTTTGGTTTTGAGAGAGCTGATATTACGTGTCACAGAACCCGTTTGGTGTTGTGTAAACGTACTATTGTATGGTTTGCAGCGACTGTACATGCAGCCACACAAAACTCGCGAGCGGGTTAGTTTGCATGCTGCCTACTTTCATCCCAGAAACACTCAGGCAACGACAAGCAAAGCTTGGAGAACTTCCCTGCGCAGTGCGTTTGAGCATCGACCAACTTTTCAGCAGAGCATGTCGAGCCCAAACCGTTTGCCAAATGAGTTGGCATCTGTGTTAAGAAAAGCTCAGCAAGAGGGTTTGCGCATTGTGTTAGCAACGGGTGTGTTTGATGTGCTGCATCAAGAGCACGTGACCTTTCTGGAAAAAGCGGCTCGATTGGGTGATTTTTTACTGGTTGGTGTTGAGTCTGATGAGCGCGTACGTCAGATTAAGGGGCAGGGCCGACCAATTCATCCCGCCCAAATCAGAGCACGGCAAGTTGCCGCTGTGCCTGTTGTCACCGCGGTGGTTATATTGCCAACTCAGTTTGCTACACCAGAGGATCGGGCAGCTTTTTTGCGCGCTGTGCGCCCTAATTATTTTGCTGTTTCGGCTAGCTCATCGCATCTTGATAAAAAACAAGCTGCTATGGTCGCAGTTGGGGGAAAGTTGGTTGTTGTGCATGAGCATAATCCAAAAGTGTCTACTACCCAACTGCTTGCAGAACAAACCTCGTCCATTACTGATTGAGCTTGTATACTGTGTGCAGTACTGGTCAGCGGCAAGGAGGTATATGCGTGGTGCACAATTTGTAATGTTGGTGCTGGTGGCATCGGTTGTATTGGGTGGGTGTTCTTTGGGAACAAGTTCGACAACGGCAGAAGATGCTCCTACGAATGCGGCAGCGCAAAAACAAGGGGATACTACCAAGTCTGGTACGATACGCAAGCAAGGTGCGCTGTATACAATCGAGACGGCGCCGGGCAAGTTTGAAACAATTGATAGTCTGGCGGTTGATCTAACAGCATATGAAAACCAAATGGTTACGATAACTGGCCAGTACAGTGGCGATACGCTTTTTGTAGGGAAAGTCGAGTAAGATTAAACCAGAAGTTGTAGCGAGCAAGAATATTATGGCAAAAGTAAGAACGGTTTTCATCTGTCAAAACTGCGGTTGGAACTCACCTCGATGGCAAGGTCAGTGCAGTGAGTGTGGTGAGTGGAATACGTTGGTAGAGGAGGTGGCGCAAACGAAGGCATCTGCAGCAACCGAAGAGCGCGTGGCGACGGCTGCCGCACAAAAGGTAATTTCATTTACAGACATTGCGCTTTCTGAAATTACACTTCAGCGACTCAGTACTGGTATTGGTGAGTTCGATCGCGTGCTTGGTGGGGCAGAGGGTCAGCAGGGTATGGTTGCAGGTGGTGTATATCTCATTGGTGGTGAACCCGGCATTGGCAAATCTACATTACTCACGCAAGTCGTGTTGTCTTTGCTTAAAAAAGAAAAGAGCTCAGTAGGTGGTCGGCCAATTTTGTACGTTTGTGGTGAAGAAAGCCCGGCGCAAATTACACTAAGAATCAAGAGAATTATCAAAAAAGAACACATTGCTGTTGAGCGACTACAGTTTGTCACAACCACTGACGTGGCTGAAATTTCGGCCCTAATTGTATCGCTGAATCCAGAGCTAGTGGTTGTAGATAGCATTCAAACAATTACAACAACAGATCTCTCGGGGGTGGCTGGTAGTGTGGGTCAAATTCGCGAGACAACCGATCGATTAACCCGAGTTGCTAAGCAACAACACGTGCCGATGTTTTTGGTTGGCCACGTCACCAAAGAGGGCATTATCTCTGGTCCAAAAATTCTTGAACACATTGTGGATGCGGTTTTAGAACTGAGTGGAGAACGCACCTCTGAAGTTCGTTTGCTTCGAGCTATCAAGAATCGATTCGGTGCAACAGATGAGGTGGGGGTGTTTCAAGTTGCAGAAGAGGGATATGTAGAAGTTACCAATCCGAGTACATTTTTTATACATTCAGATAGGGGTGCAGTTGCAGGCTCAGCAATCGTATGTGTGATGGAGGGGACTCGACCATTGCTAGTAGAGGTACAAGCGTTGGCAGTATCCTCCCAGTTGCCTACTCCACGGCGTGTTGGACGGGGAATTGATGTTGCGCGGATTCAAGTTTTGGCTGCAGTGTTACAGCGACACTGTCGTTTAAACCTGGCAAATTATGACATATTTGTTAGTGTTGCCGGCGGCTTCACAGTTAAAGAACCCGCCGCTGATTTGGGCATTGCCTTGGCGGTTGCCAGCTCACTTACTAACAAGCCAGTGCCAAGCGGTAGTATTGCGATCGGTGAAGTAGGGCTTTTGGGTGAGCTGAGAATGGTGTCGCTCCACAAACGGAGAGTAAAAGAGTCCCAAAGACTGGGTTATTCTCAGATACTGAGTAAAGAAACACACAAAACACTCTCTGGTTTGTTGGCGGCACTACACTTGCAATAATCGTGTTGGATGAGACTAACTTGTTTTCTTTTTGGCATAGCGTTCTCGACTAACTTTGATGACCTTATCTTTATTGCTGTTGCTGCTTGTAGCAAGCGCTAGCGTGTCTGCTGGGAAGGGTTTTGAGATAATGTTGTCGATTGCTAGCTTGTTGATGACCTGATAGCGCCCCAAGGAAACTAAATCCTCGGTTGAATAGCGTTGGCCAAACTCGCGGTAGAAGAGTTGTGCGTCGTCAGAACCCATGACAAAGGCAATCATGCTACCGCAATTACCGAAAATGGCCTTCTGAACGTCTTCCGGAATTTGTGCAATATACTGATTTGCCAGCACCAAGTTGAGGCGATACTTGCGTGCTTCAGAAAGAATTTTGCTAAATGACTCGGTTGCAAAGTTTTGGAATTCGTCTACGTACAGATAAAAATCTTTGCGGTTTTCCTCTGGGAGATTAACTCTTGCCATGGCAGCAAGTTGGATTTTGGTAATAAGCATGGCTCCCAGCAGCGTGGCATTGTCTTCTCCTAGTTTGCCCTGCGACAGGTTGACGAGTAGTATTTTTCCCTGATCCATCACTTCTTCGATACTGAAAGAACTTTTGTGAGCGTTGACAACATTGCGCACCAGAGGAGAGGAGACAAATTGACCAACCTTATTGAGAATTGGTGCGATTGCCTCGTTGCGCTGTTTTTCCGACATTTGTTCAAACTCATACACCCAAAAATTTTTGAGGATTTCGTCATTCAAATTCTCTACCACTTTGGCTCGGAAAGAATCATTGGTGAGCATCTCGACGATGTCAGATAGTCTCGCTGATGGACTTTTGAGTAAGGTAAGAAGTGCATTTCGTAAAATATACTCAAGTCTTGGTCCCCAAGAATACCCATACAGCTTGCGAAACACTGACACAATGCCCGATGCAATCAGCTCTCGGTGAACCACATTCTCTCCTTCGAACAAATTAATTTGAACGGTTCGCTCAACATCGCTCGGATCAAGGTATATCACGTCGTTGATCCGGTGTGAGGGAATGTAGTTGAGTAAGGTTTCAACCAGATCGCCGTGCGGGTCGATGATGCATAAGCCCTCATTGTTCTTGAGGTCGTTGATGGCCATGTTAGCAAGCAAGGTAGATTTGCCCGTACCCGTTTTTCCAATTACGTACAAGTGCCGACGACGATCGGTTCGCTTGAGACCGTACACAACATCTTCATTTTTGTATCGAGCTCGTGCAAATACATTGATTTCTTTTTTTTCTTCTGGTTTTGTCTCTGTAGTCACGATTGGAAGAGCAGTGGGTGGTTCGCCCAACAATGTTTTGCCCCAGGCAATATTGGGAATTGTAGAGACCGCTTTGTTGGGGAGGTGATATAGCGTAGCTAGCTCATCAACTGACAAGTGCGCGCGCGGCGCCCTAAGCCACGATCGCTCGTGCATGCATCTGAGAAAGTTTTTGGTGAATACATATGTGCGCCTGAGGACCAGATTATTTCCGCCCGTTTCGGTTGTGCCCTGGAGCGCTGACTCTACTGCGGTGAGTAGTTGCCTGCCCAAGGCAGCGTCTTCAGCCGTGACCACTACCCGAATAGCAGTCAAAACGGAACTGGGTGAAACCTTGCGTGAGATCTGTTCTTGCTGGGGATGACTTGAGCCATCGCTTAATTGCCCAGGAACCCGATTTTTCCATTGTTCATTGTGGGCGTCGATTAGGAACTGAATGACAACACGTTCATATGGTCCCAGTCTAGAAAGTACTGATAGTAGTGGTGCAAGGGAGTCGATCTCTCCGAAAGAGCGAAAAGTTTTGAGCGGAAGATACTCTGCGTGCTTCAGCTGCAGCGAGCCACAGAGCATGTGTCGGCTTTGTTCGCTCACAAATGATTGGTCTGGGAATCGTATCTGTTGTAGCGGATCTCGATCGGTTGGCTTGATGACAATTTCTGGATAGCTAGCCGTCAGTGTGGAAGTGAGATACTTGAGCAGTCTGTCTGGAACATGACAGAAAAAAAAGATAGTTTGATTTTCTGCCACAAGCTCGAAACTCAGTCGTTCCTGCGAGTGTGTTAGTTGTGTAAGGATGCCAGTGTGTAACTTGGGAAGGGCAGCAAACACCTGAGTCATGGCCTCTGGGGTAGTAAGATTATCCCTTCCAGTTCTTAATTCCAATAGCGTGTGTCCGGGCAGCATGCTACTAGTATAGCAGTTTGCCCTGATCTCGAATGAGCGCAATGAGGGTTGGTCCGTTATCCACAGCTTGGTTTTACTCATTCGGTTGTGTTGATAATTAATTTATAATTCTCAATAAAGTATGAAAATATAAAAATATAAGATGTAATTTTTTAAACGAGAATGAAACTATAGGTTGACAAAATGGGGGTATAAGAATTATACTCCTGGTACTGAAGATTAACTTTGATTTTCAGCTGGATGGACAAAAAAAGACCAAAACTGGTCTAAAACAATAAAACAGCATTATTACCGCTGGACAGACAAACCACGAGTAACAATGCTGTTTTAGTAAAAACGTATCATGCACGTAAACGAGCATGACATTGCTCAGCATCGTATCAAGTGAGGGAGTGTTTGTAAATTCTCTCTTACTAGCACAAAGTTTAACAAAAAACATCATATGGGCCGTTCAATGGGAGTTCGGCAGTTGGGCAGGCAGCCGAGCTTCCATTAAGCGACCTAGCACATTTTGTAGTTTGGTTTGTGTTTGTTGTGTTTATCTCTGGATTCTTCTCGGCATCTAATCTTTTTTCACAATTCACAAAAAGTCCCATAATATTGATTTTTTCCTTCTTTTTTGATATACTAACGGTTGTATTGATTACTTACGCATGATATCGATACCAATATTTGGAGTATATGCAGATTGTCTTGCCCACAATTCCAGTCTTTTTGCACCAATCCTTTCCCGCTGTTCGCTTGCGCTTGGAAGGTCAGCGAGTTGTTCAGTCTGTGGTAAAGAATGAGCCCAACCCGTCAGTGACTCAAAAACTGGGTGGTCGATTGCTTCGTTCGGTTCTGATGGCGATTGTTGTTTTGAGTGTGGCCGTTGGAATCTCAATTGCCGCCCCAGCGCTGTACTATCAGTTTTTCCCAGCCGATGTGGTGGTAGTAACACCCCAAGAGCAGGGGACGGCCTTTGGCGGAGACTTTTCCCAGCCGGCCGCGCTCAAGCCAACACCAGAACCATTTGTACCTCCCATCGACGAGAGTTTGCCTCAGGGGGATTGGTTGATTATTCCTCGTATTGGCGTGCGCACGCAACTGCAGCCCACCGAAAATCCAGAGGAAGCTCTGCAGACTGGTGTCTGGCAAGTGCCTGATTTCGGCACTCCCGGCAGTCGGGACATGCCTATGATTTTGGCTGCCCATCGGTATGGTTGGCAGTGGTGGTGGAAGACAGACTACTGGAAGTACCACTCGTTCTACTTGCTGCCTGACACCCAACCGGGCGACAGAATCGAAATCATCTCGGGTCAACGCAAATGGTTGTATGAAATATATGCTGGAGAAGAGGGTGATGAAATCACCGACTACGCGGCCGATCTGATTTTATACACCTGCAAGTTTTTACAGTCGCCGGTACGCCACTTCCGGTATGCGCGGTTGATTGATCCCACGGTGGATACGCAGGTTGGGTCGCTTTGACAATTATCCCAGTTGTGCTATACTACCCCAAAACTGTTTCTCGCTGTTTGAGAGATTGGTTTTTATCTGTAGCTTCCAAATAATTCAATTTGAGCATCAATTTTTATAGTCACACTCGCGTGGTTGCGCAAGCTGTTGAGTAACACAAGTATCCCCAAAGGAGCGATTTTTCTGCTATGCCAAGAACATCTACCAAAAAGGTTGCAAAAGAAGTGGTCGAACCCAAAGTCAGTGTCGAAGATTTGACAGCTGACTCTGCCGCCAAAAACCTATCAGACGCCGTCATCCTGCCAGAGAGCATGGAGGACGCAGTCGCGCCCCTAGTAATTGACTCAACTCCAGAAGTAGTCGATGCGCCTCAAGCCGCGCAAACCCCAGCCACTGACAAAGACAAACCCCAGGTGCCAGTTCACAAACCAGAGCTGCGCCCAGTCAAGCGCGTGCCAGTAATTCCACTGTCTAGCCGTCAGCAGCAGGGCAATCGCCCAATGCAGCGATCCAACCAAGCTCCCATAAACTACTCGAATGGTGGTGGTTCATACAGCAACACTCCTAGCAAGTCAGCCAAAGTCATCACTGGTTTCCTCGATACCTCCCGCGATGGTCATGGTGTGATTCGCGTGGCCTTTAACGGCAGCGAGGATGTGGATGCGTATATCTCGACAGCCATGATTCGCCGCTTTCGCCTGCGACCAGGAGATGTGATCTCCGGCCCAGTCAGAGAACCAAAAGAAAACGAGCGCTATTGGGGCATGCTCCAGGTTGACACCATCAATGGCATGTCAGTTCCAGATGCAATGAAGGTGGATAGAATTCGCTTCCAGAAGCTCACTCCAGTGTATCCCGATCAGCTAATGAAGCTAGAGACCGGTGATGAGCCGCTGTCTATGCGCATCATCGACATGATTGCGCCAATCGGCAAAGGGCAGAGAAGTCTGATCGTATCCCCACCCAAGGCTGGCAAGACCACCTTTCTCAAGGAAATTGCAACAGGCGTAGCAGTCAATCATCCCGACGTGCACATCATGGCGGTTTTGGTTGGTGAGCGGCCAGAAGAAGTCACCGACATTCGGCGCCACATTGAACAGCTGACCAAAGGCAAAGGCGAGGTTGCTGCCAGCAACTTTGACGAGCCCGCAGAGGATCAGTGTCGGATTGCCGAGCTCGCCCTCGAGCGTGCTAAGCGGCTGGTGGAAATTGGCCAGGATGTGGTGATTTTGCTTGACTCGATTACCCGGTTGGCTCGTGCCTATAACTTATCTATTCCCACCTCTGGTAGAACGCTGTCGGGTGGATTTGACCCGGCTGCATTGTTCCCACCCAAGCGCTTCTTTGGCGCTGCCCGCAACTTCGAGGTGCAGGGGAGTTTGACCATTATTGGTACAGCACTGGTGGACACTGGTTCACGCATGGACGATCTGATTTATGAAGAGTTCAAGGGAACCGGTAATCAAGAAGTTCACCTGGATCGGCGTTTGGCCGAGCGGCGGATTTACCCAGCCATCGACGTCCAGCGCTCTGGCACCCGCCGCGATGATTTGCTGATGGACGCAATGACGTACCAGTCCATCATGACGCTGCATCGCATGCTCGATATGTTGGACAAAGAAGAGCGGACCAGCACCTTGATCGAACAACTCAAGAAGACAAAGTCGAACAAGGAGTTTTTGGCTTCGCTCAAGGTGGGGTAGGGTTACTCAAACTTGATGCGCAGTTCCTTGTTCAGCGCTGCCGCGATTGACATCAATGTGTTGATAGTTGGGTTGTAGGTGCCAGATTCAATTTTTGAAATTGTCGTACGGGGAAGCAGGGCTTTTTGTGCTAGTTCTGCCTGAGTTAGCCCGAGTTTACTGCGCAGTTTTTTTAGTTCCAGAAGTACGTCGTAGTAGCGCATCTCGGCCTCGGCGGTTTTTTCTTGTTCGGGCGTGAAGTGCTGGAATACTTCTTCAAAGGAGACTGAGTGCTTCGCTATGTTTTTTAGGATTGTGTTGTTGGTTTTCATGCTTGGTACTTCCGTTGTCGCTTTATTGCAGTTTGCAAGTGTTTGTTTGGTGTTTTCTGAGTTTTTTTCTGAAAACAGCAGAGGATGAGTATTAAGTTGTTGATGTTATATGCGTAGAGCAGTCGCCATTCACCATTGGATTTAATTCGAATTTCAAAGATGGTGCTGTTAATCTTTTTGCCATAAGGCTCTATCAGTTTTTCGTCTCTTGCTAGAACTTGTAAAATGCCCTTGGTTTTTTCCTGAGCGATAGTGGGAAACTGCCGAAATTCTTTGTGAGCTCTGTTATCAAACCTAATGATTTTGTTGCTTTCCATATTGTTCTTTAAAAGGAACCTATTGTCAATAGCCATAGATGTATTTTATGGAGGAGTTGTGACAAGAAGCTTTCATTTTTCTATGAATTGAAGTGCCAACCGAGCTGGTACAATCAGTCTATGCGGCTCAAAGCAATAATCTCAGATTTTGACGGAACCCTAGTTGCCCACACACATACCTTGAACCCCAAACTTAAGTCAGCAATTCAAGAGTTTGTTTCAAAAGGCAATATTTTTTCAATCTGCACTGGCAGAGCGTATCAGGGAGTTTTGCAGAAAATTTGTCAGGAATTGGGATTGCGTGATTTGGTGATTGTGCGGGGTGGTTCAGAAATCGTTGACCCAGTTACGCACCGTGTGGTATGGGCTAAATACATTGAACCCAACACGGTCAGCGCCGTCATCAAGTACTTATACTCGCAACAGGAGTTGTTTTTTGCTGCAGAGCGTGGTGAATTTATTTATAGTCGAGATGCTCGGCCTGATCCCGAGTTTGGGCAAGGAGCAGACTTCAAGAATGTTTCAGATATGCCAACCAACTTGGTACCGAAGATTGTGGTGCCACCCTTGCAAACAGTTGAACTAATCGATGCTTTACTCGACGCGTTGCAGCACAAGTTTTCGGATTTACACTTGGCAAAAATTACCAGTCGGAAAGGTTTTGGCATCGACATAAATCACGCTGCTGCAGGGAAACATATGGCTGTGCTCGAGTATGCCAAACGTATGCAGCTTGATCCAAAACAGATTGTTGCGGTGGGAGATAGCTACAATGACTACCCAATGCTTACAGCCTGTGGTTACAAAGTCGCGATGGGGAACGCTCCGAAGGAGCTTATAGCTATCGCAGATTCAGTTGTAGGTACCCAAGCAGAAGATGGGGTTTTGGAGGTGCTGAATTTTTTTCAAAAGTCAGCAGGGTTGGGACGGAATTAATTTAAAATTAGTCACTTGTGACCCCCGTCATTCGCATTTGTGCCTCTCCTGTGCTACACTAGGCTCTTCCGCACATCATGTCAGACACTAGTATCCCAGATTCCATCCGTTCGCTCGTGCGTGAGTGGGCTGAGTACCTTCGATTTATCCGCCGTTATGTTCGGGTGCGCGGTTATCGGTTTTTTTCCAAGTTTGAAGTGTTCAAAGACACCATTGTCGACCTGTTGTATCGCAAGCGGGGTCGGTATGTTCGGCCCTTTTTGCACTTCGGAGTGGTGGGGCTGACTTTTCTGGTGATCACCATTGGCCCGTACATCTTCAACCAAACAGAATCCGAAAGTACCGAAACTGCTTCGCAGGGAGTTTTGAGCACTGCCGTGTATGGATCTAGTTTTTACACCCAGCAGGCAGAAGAAGTGCGCCAGTACCGGGGAGGTGAGATCATCACCCATGTGGTGGCGGAGGGAGAGACGCTTTCCAGCATTGCTCAGCGCTATGGCCTTGAAGTGTCTACGATTCAATGGGAAAACAACCTAGAGGAAAAATCCACTCTCAAGCCGGGGTCTGAGCTGCGTATCCTGCCGGTGGACGGCGTGCGGCACAAAGTACAGCGGGGAGAGACAATTTATACCATTGGAAAAAAATATGGCCTCGAGGAGTCTGCGGTCCAGGTGATCGTCGACTATCCGTTCAATGAGTTTTTGAACGACGAAACATTCGAGTTGGCTACGGGTCAGTACCTGATGGTCCCTGATGGTGTGCCACCCAAGAAAGAGGTGGTGCGACCAGCTACGCCGCGCACGGTGGTGCGTACCCCAGATGCGGGGGCTGTCACTGCGGTTGGCTCATTCATCTGGCCTGCCTCGGGCGGAATTACTCAGGGATATCGGTTCTATCACAAGGCTATCGACATCGCTAATCGCGGCGGTGGGCCAATCTTGGCTGCTGATGGCGGCACTGTTGTGGCGGCGGGTTGGGATTCCAACGGCTATGGCAACCGTGTTGTCATCGATCACGCCAACGGCAACCTGACGTTATACGCCCACATGAGCGTGCTGCAGGTGTCTGAGGGGCAGCGGGTGAATCGGGGCGATGTGATCGGACAGATGGGTAGCACGGGTCGCTCAACAGGCACACACCTGCACTTTGAGATTCGGCGGGGTGGGGTGCTGCTTAATCCTCTGGAGTTTTTGCGGTAGAGTGAGCGGATTTTGTAGCTCTCGGTCTGTGAAGCAAAACAACGGCGATAAGTAACATGAATGCTAATGGTCCATAAACCATCGGGTTGCCAAACATATCCAACACTTGTTCTATAATATCGGGCTGGTTTGCAATCGTTTCAATTATCTGATGGGATATGGCAGGTATGGTGTCGCCGATGACTCTTGAATACTCTAGGGCTGCAAAAAACCTTTCCATAAACTTTTCCCTCTATTTCCAGGTATAATACCACCATGATTGATTTAGTAAAACTTCTATTATTTGCTGGCGACGGCGGCGATGGTCGCGTTTCCTTCCGCCATGAAAAGTATGCACCCAAGGGTGGTCCTGATGGTGGCGACGGTGGCGATGGTGGCTCAATTATTTTGCGCGGCACTCGAGCGGTTTCAACTTTGCAACACCTGGCGGGCAGAGCCCTGTTTCAGGCAGAACCTGGCCAAATGGGCGGGCGACGCAACCGGACGGGGGCGAAGGCAGACTCAATCATCATCGAAGTTCCTTTGGGCACTCAGGTAGTGCAGCTTGCGGAAAATGCTCAAGCTCGGTTTCGGCGACAGCGCTATGGCATTGATCACATTTTGCCTCGGGACGCAGCACGCAAACTTCGCTACGAAATTGAAGAAGAGGGCCAGCCAGTTCCGTATCGCGAGCCAGACTGGTGTAAGGTGGCCTGGGCAGACAAAGAGTCGCAAGAAGCGCTTGGCGGCACTGATCCTGAGGCAGAGCAGGGGGAAGACGAGCTGGGGGAGCTATTTTCTCATCAGGCGTCCGAATTGTTGCAAAATGATGCCCTCGAGCAGACTCAATTATTCACTTTTACACAAGAGGGTCAGGAGCTAGTGATTTGCCAGGGCGGCATTGGTGCTCGAGGCAACGTTGCATTCAAGAGTTCTATCAATCGCGTGCCGCTGCAAGCAGAGTATGGCAGTTTTGCCGAGCGCAGGGGCGTGTTGTTGGAGCTTAAACTGCTCGCAGATGTTGGGCTTGTGGGCTTCCCAAATGCCGGAAAAAGCACATTTTTATCCATCATCAGTAATGCCCGGCCTAAAGTCGCAGCCTACCCATTTACCACCCTTGAGCCAAATCTCGGTATTCTTAATCCACAGCAGTTTGCTGCCAGCACCAAGCCAGTGCAGCAGCGCCTGCGCGAGTTGGTGATAGCCGACGTTCCCGGTTTGATTGAGGGTGCGAGTGAGGGCAAGGGGCTTGGGTTCGACTTTCTGCGTCACATCGAGCACTGCCGAGTACTGCAGTATGTGCTGGCGTTGGACGAGGCTGTGATTTTTGATGAAACGTTGACCGACAAAGCTAAGGCAGAACTCTTGTGGCAGCAGTATCAGTCGTTGCAAACCGAGTTGCGCAACTACAATCCCGATCTACTCGAGCGGCCAGCATTGGTCACGGTCAACAAATCAGATTTATATAGCGATACATTGCAGGCAGCAATTGCCGCAGTATTTGCCAAACACAAGGTGGCCATCCACTTGTTCAGCGGAGTAACCCATGCTGGAGTGGTTGAGTTGGCTGCACATCTGCAGTCACTTATGGAGCCGGCGTAGCAGAGGGCGATGCGTTGATTGGTTGCTCTGGCGCGGGGCTGTCTAGGTTCACCTGGGCATCTGTTTTGTCTGCAGCAACGTCTGTAGCAGTGCTGTCCAGTGCTTGGTCGGTAATTGATGGAGTTTCAATTGTTTCCTTGCCGAGTGGAGTTGTTTTGTCGTCTGTTGCAGCGGGCTTCTTGGCTTCTTCTGCTGCTAAGGCTTTCTCGACTTCTTCCAATTCCTTGGTAACCAAGCCGTACTCTTCGCTTTCTGCTGGGAGAAGCTTGAGCACCTGTTGGTACGCAGCCCTGGCGTCTGCTAGCCGATTAATCTGTGTCAGCGAGCGGGCGAGCTGGAAGAAGCTTCCGGGGAAGTCTGGCTTGATTTGAGTTGCCTGCGAGAAAATACCCGCTGCCTGCTCGTATTGCTTGGCATTCAAGAACACTCCGCCAAGGGCAAGTCGCAAAGCTGGGTCGTTGGGATTCAGTTGAATTGCCTGCACGTAACTTTGGACAGTCCACTCTTGAGCGTCATCGGTCACGCCAATCATGTTTTGGTAAATTTGAGCCAAGACCTGCCAGTTTTGAGTGTCGGTGGGGTCGAGCACAGTTGCGCTGCGTGCTTCACGAATGGATTGCTGCAGTAGCTCGCCAACCTGAGCCTTTTCTGCCTCGGTGGCATCAGTTTTGTTTGACAGGGCAATGGCTATCAGCAGGTTTGTTGTAGCGTAGCGGCGGCGGATCACATCAAGATAGGGGTTGAGGCGATAGGCTGATTGTTGGAGTTCGTACACAGCAACTGCGTCATCTTTGGCAGTAGCTAGATCTGAGCGAAACAGCTGAATGTGAGCTGCATATGCCTTGCCAGTCAGAAATGTGGTGTATAGCACCGCAACCATGAGTAATCCCACGCTGATGTTGAAGAGCGTGTTGTTGTGTGATGGCTCGTTCTGCAGCAGGGCTGAGATTTTTTTGTACAGGTTAACTTTGAGGGGGGTGATGGTAATGCGTGAGTAGGCATCGCGATTTTGGGCGATGTATGCAGCCAGCGCCACCACTTGGATTGTCAGCAGGGCAACATTAGCAGGTGCCAAGAGAAGTATGACAGAGCATGCCAAAAAGAGCGCTAATACACCTCGTCCTTCAGTTTTTGAGTTGCGTACTGCCATCAGGACAGCGAGATTGAGCACTAACCAGCTGATGACGCCGAAAAACCCGGTGGTGGCGATCAGCGTCAGTGGCAAATTTGCCGCCTGTGAGAACGGCACGTTCCACTGTGGAGTGCCATTGACCCAGAGGGGTTTAAACTGCAGATAGCTGTTTTGGTAACTGGCAGGTCCTGAGCCAATCAGAGCTGCACGGGGCGAGCGGATGGTGTCGAGTGCCACGGACCAACTGGCGGTGTAAGAGGGAAGTGAAAGCGGAGCGAGTTTTCCGGGTAGAATTGCCCAGGTATTAATTGCCAAACCGATCACGAGCAATGGGGCGGCAACAACGTACAGCTTTGGAATAAATTTTGTACTCACTGCGGTAGCTATCATTGCAACGACAGTGACTGCCAGCAACTCAAGTGCAACCAATGGTGATCCAGCAACATTGAACACTAATGTTGTGGGAATTTGCAGCCCGAGCAGCTGATTGATGGCGTGCGCAGGTCCAAAGCCAACCATCTGTGCTAACTGAGTAACCACCAGTAGCGCACCACTTGCTGCGAGTACGGAAACCACCATCTGTGCTGCGTTTTTTGGTAATAACGTGCCGGCCGTCAAGAGGACGAGGGTGCCTGCGATATAAACACCACCAAAGTTAAGTAGATTCTCGACTGGATAGCTCTGAGTAAAGAATGTTGCTGCAATACTGGCTAAACCAAACAGCACAATGCCTAAGGTGAAGGGACTGACCACAAACTCGAATGATTTGCGTACCCAGGAATAGACCAAGTACACAATAAGCATGGCGAGTGTGCAGAAAAAGAGCACGAACGACTTGGTTTGAAACAGGAAGTTGTCCGTGACAGGTAGCACCAGCAAAACTATTGCAACCAGCAATCCAAACAGCAATCCAACGGAGAGTGTGCGCAGCGATGTTTGGAGTTTTTCTGAGTGTTGCATAGTTGCTCCATTTAATCAGGTGAAGCAGCGAAAGTAAAGCCAGAAATACCGTAATTGGAGAAGTGCAAAAAATGCTGTACACTGAAGTTGTATGCATATGCGCGCACGCATCGGTCAAAAACAGCGGCAGAACCGATTGTCAGCAGGTTTTACCATGATTGAACTCATCATTGCGGTGACAATAGTGGCTGTGTTAGCGATTTTAGCTCTTACGCAACTTCCCAACCAACTCCGCCGCGCTCGAGATGCGCAGCGCAAAAAAGATTTGCAGGCAATCAAGGTTGCTTTCGAAGACTATTACAACGATCAAGGGCAGTATCCGGAAGAGGATGTGCTGCTCGTGTGCGGTTCAGAAGCTTTTAATCCGTACATTCGCAAAATTCCTTGCGATCCAGGAAATGAGCAGCCCTACGTGTATGTGCCGCATCCATCAAGTGTTGATCGATCAGGTGGGTTTCGGGTGTTTGCCGCACTGGAAAGTGACTCGGATCAAGCGATTACCACGCTTAATTGCGAGGGAGGCTGTGGTCTGGACGAAAGCATGATTCCCACCGGGAACACGTTTGCAGCGAGTGCGTACAATTATGGTGTTTCCCAAGGTGTGCCGGTGTCTTTTAACAGTCCAACTGGTGGCGGCGAGCCAGTGGAGTTGCAGCGGTGTGGTGGAGGAATATGCAACTCGTGTGATCCAGAAGTGCACAATGATTGTGTGAGTGCGGCGGTGTGCGCTGCAACCTGTGGCAATTAGCGGGCCGAGTGCGTAGAATAAAAATGTAGAGGGAAGAAGTATGAAACAGCAGCTGCGTTTGGGATCAAGTTCTGGCTTTACTCTGATAGAGATTTTGGTTGTGATGGTCATCATTGGTATATTGGCTGCAATCGGCTTGGGCGCGTTTCAATCTGCTCAGGTGAAGGGACGCGATGCGCGGCGCAAAAGTGATATTAAAAACATCAGCACAGCGCTCGAGATTTACTACAACGACAAACGGAGTTACCCGTTGTCTGATGGCAGTGGTGGTTTACTCGCTTGCAGCGGGCAGGCATGTGATGCAGGGGAGCAGATGTCTGACGGTTCGACTATCTATATGGTTCAGTTTCCTGGTGATCCGTCCAATCACACGTACTACTATGAGACCGATGGTGCAGGCTCGTACTTCCGGCTGTATGCGCTCCTGGAAAATGAGCTTGACCGCCAAGCTGCTCAGGCGGGCGGTGAGCCAGGTGTCTACTCTGGTACCGATTGTGGTGTAGATGAATGCAATTTTGGTCTCAGTAGTTCAAATCAAGCACTGCCCACCCCAGTTGCAGCAGAATAGGAGTGATTATGTTGTTTTTTTCTCAATCAAATGTGCGGCGAAGCCGGTTGGGTTTTACGTTAGTTGAACTGCTGGTAGCAATTTCGATCATTGGTATTTTGGCAGCACTGTTGATTGCCAACATGGTGGGCTTGCGTGAGCGGGGCAGTGACGCCAAGAAAAAAAGTGACCTACGGCAAATGAAGACGGCGCTGCGGCTCTTGTATAACGATACGCAGAGTTATCCGGAGACGGCTGACTTTGCGCTATACACAGACGGCACTGCACTATTAAGTGAGGATCACTCTATTACCTACATGAAGGTATTACCTGAAGATGTAGATTACGTTTCGGCGGGAGGTGATGATTTCCTCATTCACGTCGAGCTTGATAATGCTGGTGACGAAGACATCTGCTTGAGCGCCACCCGGTGCGGGCAGGCGTGTACGCCGGGGACGAGTACGACGTATTATGAGTGTGCGGACTAATCCAATGATGAGTGATTTATATACACACGACAATGCTAATTGGGTTGAAAGAAGCTTTGGGGTTTTCAGGAACGCGTTGCCACTCGATGCAGCAAGGCAAATTCAAATCCAAAGAAATACATGGGATTTTGAGAGAGTCTGTGGGAGCAAACTCGTCATTTGTAATAAATATATCGATTGGCGTCTTGAATTAGAGTGAACTTTTGGTTTAAGACATCAGAAGTTTTTGTTAGTAAGTGCTCCAGGTCCAGACCCATTTCACTTAGCCAATGCGCAGCAGTTTCTAACAATTCTTTTTCTTTGGCTACATACTGTTTTACATCCTCTTCAGTTTTTTGAAACCACATAGTGTCTGCTTGATTTCGCTCATTCTTGAAGTACCGTTGCAGTTGAAGCTCTAATGAGTATGAAATAAGTTCATCAATTGAGGTTCTCAACCGTGGGGTTCCCGCAGCATCATCCACAACAAGTTTGCCAAAAACGTCGGCTATGCGACTTAACATCTGACATGGAGTATCTTGAGTTGTCTCTGCGTCGAGGCTTACTGGATGGTGTTTTGCGTGCACAATCTCTGGCTTGAGATTGATTTTTTCAAGCAACTGGAGCACGTACTCATCGTGTTTTGAAGAGTGAGTTATATATCTGCCGATGTCATGAAAAAATCCTATTATGAAAGCCATATGCGGATTGAGTTCGCTCATGGCAGCAATCGCGGTGGCGTTTTTATGAGCTGCTCGCTCTTGAATTTCAGCAACCAAAATCTTCAGTAAGGTGCCAGTGCGGTATAGATGTCTAAATAGGGAGTGTTCATTCTGGTATTGTGGAAGTTGTTGATCGGTATTCTCTGCAAAAAATGTTTGTAGATATCTGCCAAACCAAGTTTCCACATCATGTTTGAAACGATACTCTGTCTCTTGAGTAATGTCTGGACCACCCACAGTCATCTCGGGTTGGACGAAGGTTGTGAGCAATGCTTGTAGTATTCTGAGTCGATTTTCTGGGCTATCTTCCAATGCAAATATCTCGAGTGCATTTGCGCCAGCGTGATGATTCGTAATTTGATGGAACACGCTTATCCAACTTGATTGTGCATCCCAACTGTCCATTTGAGCAATGCCTTCTGGCCCTAATCGCTGTAGTTCCTGACGCTCCCGTTGTACTCTCGCTGAGTGCTCGATTGCAGTCTGTCGCGCTCTCAATCTTGGGAAGAATATATCGCTCAGTAAGCCGGTTAGCCAACCCGCTCTCAGGGCTTGGCTTATGCCTAGTTCTGGACCGAAAGCTTTTGTCATACTGCGTAGTATATCTCAGGGTACCTATTTGGGCTAATTTACCACCCACCAATTAAACTGCACCTCCCGCCCAACTGCTTCATCAAAACCAACTACAAACTGGCCTTCTTTTTCACCCGTTTCTTTGTTTTCGGCTGTCTGTGACTTGACGTACAATACTTTGTTCTCGGTGCTGCCAACTGGAGTGACGTAGATGAGCGAGTTGCCGGTCAGGTGTTCGGACTTGATGATTACTTCTTTAACATTGGCGGCAATAGCGGCTTTGCCAGAGGTTTTGTTGGCGGTGACGGTGTCGGATTCGCTGGCTGGGGCGCTCAGTGACTCGCTGCCGATGCCAATGCCGCCGGCGAAAGCTGCGCGGCCTTGAGCGGAAATGGTGGCTACAGGAGCGCCGAGTTCATTGACAATCTCGAAGCGGGATTCTTTGATTTGTCCAGACTCGGTGGCGATGCCTGCAACCTGGACCTGGAATGGATTGCCGTACTCAGCAGGCTGCAATAAATTACTCAGAAGACTGCCTTCCACCCTGACGTCGCCCGCAACTGCCAGGTTGCCGGTGATGTTGACCTGGCCATTCTCATTAAGCTCCATCAAACCAGCGAGTAAAGAAAGTGTTCCCTTGCCGGAAGGTTGAATTGCCAAGATCTGGGCTTCGTC
>CAZBMX010000001.1:0-25510 GCA_964493195.1 uncultured Pseudomonadales bacterium | reverse complement strand
TATCCAAATTTATCTATTTGTTTAAACCTGCTGTACAGTGCAACTGCGACTTTAGTGTAATGCCTGCATATGCCTTTTTTATCAATAATCAGCTGGTCAGCAGTTTTTCTATCAGCGAGTAATGCTGCCTCACCTGTCATTTGATTAGCCATTTCCTGATCTGGTTCCATATAAAACTTTACTATCTCGTAACACAGAGTAGCAGCGGCGGCAGGATCCATATCATAGATTGAAGTAATTCCCAACCGTGCTAAAATTGCTTGATTATCAGAGGAAAACTGCAAAATTTTCTGGTCAAGAACATTCCAATCGGTGCCAGAGATATCGTACATATCGTTACGATCCAACATGTCATGTAACAATGCAATTGGTATCTGTGCAGTAGATCTATCTCTGTAACGCTCTGATGCAGGAAATGTTCCCTCTTTCCGCAGAATCGATAGATCTGCAATAACAAGACCCTCCCTGACAAATGAAAGTTCTTGGCTTAAAAGTGTGTCAGTTTCTTGACCTGCATGTTTTCGGTTCTCCTTCTCCTTGAGAAATCGATAATAGCTATCTGACGCACCGTCCTCAGCCAACCTAACACTAGAAACAACTTGATCTACTTCTGGCATTTTTAATCTTTTGTGAAATTCACTTACTAAGAAAATCACCAGTGCCGAAGAGAGGACTCGAACCTCCAAGGATTGCTCCACACGATTCTAAGTCGTGCGCGTATACCATTCCGCCACTTCGGCAATATCTGCAGTTTTGTACTTCGTCGAGTATGAAGTCTCCACGTTAGCACTCTCACTCGGTGAGCCTTCAGGTACTCTCCTCAGCACAAAACTGCAGATATTTTAACCTACCTGAGCAAAAATTGCTCCTGTAGTTAGCGTGATACCATACAAGTGCAATGTGGCCAAACAGCGCACCAACGATTCCATACACGCACAAAGTAACCGCACGCGCCCGGCGCATCAAGATTTCGGTGTCGCGCACCGGCGAGGTCGTCGTGACCAGTCCTCGGTTCACACCCAGGTTCCTGATCGACCGTTTTGTGGCGCAGAACCAGGCCTGGATCACTCAGGCCAAAGCAAATGCCATCAAACACACTAGCACCGTGCCTGCGGACACGATTCTGCTGTTTGGCAAAACCTACCCAATACAAATTGAATACAGCGCAGCGCACAAACTGGGGCTCCGACTCACCGATACGACCGCCTTGTTTAACCCCGTCCACGACCCGGCACTCCCCAAAAACCAACCAGCCATCAAAAAATCTCTACGCACACACCTTGATCGACTGTACAAAAAAACTATCACTGAGTACCTGAGCCACCGACTGCCCGTGCTTGCCAAACAAATGGGAGTGACGTACTCAACTGTGCATGTGCGTGAGCAAAAAACCCGCTGGGGCAGCTGCAGCAGTACGGGCGCTCTATCCTTCAACTGGCGGCTGGTACATCACCCGCCTGCTGTCATCGAGTATGTGCTGATACACGAGCTGGCGCATCGCAAGCAAATGAATCACTCCAAAGCGTTTTGGGATATTGTCCGCACTCACTGTCCAGAGTATCCTAAACAGCGAGGGTGGCTCAAACGCACTCAAGTTGCAGAAGATTAATATGCCGCGCGAAACAACTCCTATCACCATCTTGCATGGCGAACATACGGTCGCCTCGCGCACGATCTTGGCTCAGCTGCTGGATCAAGCACGGGCTAATGGCGTCACCGTGGTACGCCTGCAAGCAAAAAATTTGACAGAAGCAGAGTTGGAAACACAGCTGGGAAGCAGTGACCTGTTTGGCACTGACAAGCTGATTGTGTTGGAAGAACTGCACTCACTGCCACGATCTAGCCGCAAAAACAGCCTAATTGCCGCAGTTGCCAAAAGTTCTATACCCGTTGTGTTGTGGGAGAAGCGCGATCTGACACCCACCATGCTCAAGCAGTTTCAGGGAGCCAAAGTCGAACACTGCAAAGCCAGCTCCAGTTTATTTTCTTGGCTGCAGTCCATCGGCACTACACAGCCCATCAAAAAAAAGCTTGAGTTGCTGCAGCAATCAATTGCTGCGGACAGCGACCAGTTTTGTTTCATCATGCTGTGCCGGCAGGTTCGGCAGTTGCTGATTGTCAAAGACGCAGGCAGTGTGGCTGGACATCCGTTTGCGGTGGCACAGCTCAAGAAGCAAGCAGCGCTGTTTAGTCTGGAGAAACTGCTGCGCCTGCACTCCAAACTGCTCGATATAGACTGGACACACAAGACCGGGAAAGCTACACTTACCCTAGCCCAAGAACTTGATTTATTGACTATACAGGAGTAAAGTAGTTGGGATCATACTTTGTCATACTTTTTTCATACTGCAGAAAGGCGCTCATGAACGTTGACTCCACAATCTTCAAAGCATATGACATTAGAGGAGTGTACGGCAAAAACCTGTTTGATGAGACTGCCGCCGCAATAGCGCGAGCCTTTGCCAAAGCGATTTCGCCAACGATTGTGATCGTTGGTCGAGATGGCAGAGTTTCAAGTCCCACATTGAGTCAAATCTTGATTGATACCCTGAGAGCTGTCGGTGTTCATGTCATAGATGTTGGTATGGTTTCAACAGACATGTACTATTTTGCCTGTGCAACTAAAAAACTACCTGGAATTATGGTGACCGCAAGTCACAACCCAAAAGAGTACAACGGCTTCAAAATGGTAAGACAAATACCACAACTACTCACAGGCAGTGACGGAATTGATGCAATGAGAGAAGCAATTTTACAAGACGATCTTCCGGCGGATGTTGCTGAAAAAGGCAACCTTGAGCACTGGGATTTGATGGAAGAGTTTGTAACCAAAATACTCTCCCTTGTTGATGTAAACAAAATCAAACCATGTAAGGTGCTAGCTGACACTGCCAATGGCATGGTAGGTCCCTCCTTGACTGCTTTGGCAAAACACATCCCACAACTCGAACTAGTCCCCATGTATTTCGAGCCTGATGGCACCTTTCCCAACCATGGGGGAGATCCGCTCCAGGAGGAAAATCGTCGAGAACTCCAAACTAGAGTCCCCGCAGAAAAAGCTGCATATGGATTTGCCTTCGACCCGGATGGCGACAGATTTTTTTGCATCGATTCCACCGGTCGTTTTGTGTCAGGCGATTTCATGACTGCAATACTCTCAAAGTACTTTTTACAAAAGCAACCAAATGCCACAATTGTCTACGACATTCGCGCATCTCATGCGGTGCCAGACACAATTACAAAACTTGGTGGAACAGCCCTATACAATCGCGTTGGGCACTCGTACATCAAAGCAAGAATGATGCAGGAAGATGCTGTGTTTGGCGGTGAAGTCACTGGACATTATTACTTTAAAGACTTTTATTTTTGCGATTCGGGACTGGCGCCGATGATGTACTTGCTCGAAATGTTTAGTCAGAGTGACGAAACATTGGCTACGGTCGTTGATGCGATGGAAAGCCAATATTTCATTTCTGGAGAGATCAATACGCGCGGCGTTATGGACAGTGCGGGCTTATTCAAAAAACTTGAAGAAATCTATGGTCCGGCTGCCAAAGAGGTGCTTCACGTCGATGGCGTGTCCATTGTCTACGATGACTGCAACTTTAATGTTCGTGCTTCAAACACTGAGCCACTTGTTCGACTTAATCTTGAAGCTAAAGACAAAGTTATGATGGAAGAGAAGCGAGATGAAGTGCTCGCACTCATTAAATCAGCAGTCACAGAAAGCTAACCATGCCCACCTCCATCCTCGAAGACCGCGCCGCCATCAGTGCAGTTGACAAGTCCAATGTGCTTGGTTCCGTCGAACAACTCAGTGATCAAGTCCAACACGTGTGGGACACCGCTCGGAGTGTGCACATTGATCCAAGCTTCCGGGATGTTGACAACGTGGTGGTAGCCGGCATGGGTGGATCTGCCTTGGGCACACACGTGATTCAAACTGTGTTCAAGGACGAACTGCGTTTACCAGTGCTACTGGTTCCAGATTACAGCCTACCGCGATTTGTGAATCAGCGCACTCTTGTGATTGCCTCCAGCTACTCTGGTGCAACGGAAGAAACAATCGCTGCCGCCCAAGACGCGCTCAAAAAAGGTGCCAAAGTCGTCGGCATCACCACAGGCGGCACACTAGCGGAGCTGCTAGCCGAGCATAGCTGCCCAACCCTGGTTTTCGAGGCCAAGTACAACCCATCCAACCAACCCCGGATGGCGCTCGGGTACTCGGTCTTTGGCCAGATTGCCTTGTTCGCCCAAACTGGTTTGCTCAGCATCACCGATGATCTGTACCAATCGGTTTTGCAAGCCATTGCCAGCATGCACCTCAAGGCCAGCGTCCATGTCCCCCAAGCGGACAATATTGCCAAACTGCTCGCGTTCCAGATGGTAAGCCGGATTCCAATCGTCACCGTGTACGAACACCTGGAAGGCTCTGGGCATGTCTTTGCTAATCAGCTCAACGAAAATGCCAAGACCTACTCCGAGTACCGAGTGGTACCAGAGCTAAACCACCACCTGATGGAAGGGCTGAAGAATCCTGATACAAACGCGCTGAATTTACTGTATGTTCTGATCAAATCGAACCTCTACCAACCCAACAATAGCCTGCGGATGGACTTGACTGCAGAAGTTCTGGATCAAAATCACATCGAGCACACACAGCTGGCATTGGAAAGCCACACTAAGCTCGGGCAGGCATTCGAACTCATCACCTTTGGCGCCTATGCCAACTTTTACCTGGCTATGCTGTACAACCAGGACCCAGCACCGATTCCTTGGGTGGATTGGTTTAAGGGGGAGTTGAAGAAGAGGGCGAAGTAAACAACAACCCATAGCGCAACCACCACATCTGCGCTATGATGAAATCGTGCCTGCCAGACATATAATTTACCAATTAGCTGAGCTACCCATTGCTGCCCGCAGCAGCATTGGTGCTTCTGGTGTGTTACTCGGATCACTTTGGGAACAGCAACTGCCCATCCCTGCTAGTCTGTGTATTCCTTCTACAACACTCATCCAGCTGGCCCAGGATGCTCAGTTCCATCTCAAAATTGAACAGCTGCAGCGTAATCGAGCCAACCTACAGATAGATGCGGTGCGCGAACATATAGTGCACCTACTCAAACAAGTTCATCTGGATCAAACATTTCTGCACACACTTTCAGCTGCCTACCATGAGTACCTGCAAGCTGATACCGTGCAAGTCTATGCCAGCGAACTAACCGACACTAAAGTTCCGCTGGTGATGGGGGATGCCACGCTCATCCAGGCGGTGCTAGACGTGTGGTCAGCACTAATCGCCCACCAGCTCGTACACAACACGCACCGTCACCGATCAGTATCAGACATTGTCGGACCAACCGCTATTCTGATCACCCGCCAACCCCAAGCAGTTGCCTCCGGCACAGCCTACTCACAAAAACCGGGTACACACGATAAAACGCGTGTGCATATCTCAGCTGTCTGGGGTAGTTTTGCTGAACCCGAAATGGCTGCCGGCGCAGAAGTCGCCGTGGATGTACGCACCATGGCAGTCGTTGAACAACGGCCGCATCAGCAGCGCCATAAACTCATTCAGGGTAGCGGCGAACTCATCACAGAAAAACTGACTTCAGAAGAAAAAGAGCAACAGCCACTGAGCGAAGCTGAAGCTCGTGCGCTCGCTCATCTGGTGCTACGACTCAAGCGGCAAACCCTCGAGCAAGTCAGTATCACGTGGATCAAAGCAGACAACACGCTGTATATAACCGGCGTCAGCGACACCGAAACAGACAGTGAACCAGCAGCCCCCGTAGTCAAGCACCCATCTGGCAAAACGGTCACCCAACTCTACATTACCGCCGGCAACCCGGACAAAGCTGGGGAGTACCTGGCGCAACCAGTTGACGGAGTTGGAGTACTCCGCAGTGAGTACTATCTGGCTCAGTTCGGTACCCATCCAGAACACCTGTTGAACAGTCCAAGCCGGGATGCGCTTCGCCAAGCCATGCTGCACACGATCAGTGCATACCAGCGCGAGGCGAAGGGTCGGCTCATTTTGTTTCGGACAGAAAACTTCACTTCTGCTGAACTTTTAGGTCTGCGATCAAGCGCTAGCTACACCGAGGCAGAGACAAACCCAGCCATCGGCATGCGCGGTGCTCTCAAGCAATTGCAGTACCCCGAGCTTCTCAACTTCCAGCTCGACACGTTTCGCGATGCACTGGAGCAGGCAACTGCGCCACTTGGCATTCTGTTTCCCTTCGTCCGTAGCCCTGAGGAAGCTCGGCGGCTCGTACTGCAGGTCAAGGAGCGGAATCTGCGCAGCCCGCACTTTGCCGGCATCTGGCTACAGCTCAACACTCCAGAAAACTGTATCAATTTTGCTGCATATCCACTCAGTGAGTTAGCTGGCATCGTGGTAAACGTTTCCAGCGTGTTGGCCCTCAGCCTTGGTATTGACGCCGATCGACCTGAATTGCAGGAGGCGTACAGCTTTCCACACGCAGTGTACGAATACCTGCTTGACCACATCGTCAAGCAACACACGCCACTTGGTCAGTTGAAAACCGTAGTGTATTTGCGTCATTTTGATGATCAGGCGCTCACCACTGCAGTACGCAAAGGAGTCCACGGCGTCATCGTTCGCCCCAACGTTGCATCTGTGGCCAAAGCCAGTATTATGGAAGCGGAACGCTCGCTGTTTACGGCACCAACCAGATCATAAGGAGTTTTATGGCAGTCATCCAAGGCATCTATGCACGCGAAGTACTTGATTCGCGCGCCATTCCAACCATCGAGGCAACACTATGGCTCGACAGCGGGCAGATTGTTGCCACCAGTGTGCCCTCTGGCACTTCGGTGGGTAAATATGAAGCTCACGAGTTGCGAGACAAAGACCCCAACCACATGGCGGGCAGGGGAGTGTTGCAGGCCGTCAACAATATCAATACCGTGATCGCCCCCCAAATTATTGGCAAGGATCCATCCCAACAGGAGGAAATTGACACACTCCTCACTCAACTTGATGGAACTGAGGACAAATCTAAACTGGGTGCAAACGCTATCTTGGCTGTGTCACAAGCTGTACTCAAGGCGGGAGCCCTGAAACAAAATTTGCCCCTGTACTACTATGTACTCGAAAAATATCAGCTCACCAATAGTCTAACCATGCCAAGCTGCATTTACACCATGGTCAACGGTGGCGCACACGGAGCGGACAACCTTGATTTGCAAGAGTTTGACATCATCCCCGCTACGCACATAGACTTCAATACTTCTCTCAACATGGCCGTGACGTTCTATCACAAGCTAGATGAAATTCTGGCAATGAAGGGTGCCATCCACTCAACGGGTATTATTGGCGGCTTCACCCCCAACTTGTACAACAACAGCGACGTGTTTGAGATTTTAATTGAAGCAGTCAAAGCCACGCCATACACCTTCGCCCAAGATCTATTCTTTGGCATCGATGCTGAGGCAAACGAACTGTTTGAGAACGGCAAGTACAAACTCAAGGACCGCCAACAGCCATACAGCAGCCAAGAAATGCTCGAGTACTACAAACGACTGCGCAATCTGTATCATGTGTTTTATATTGAGGATCCATTCCACGACGATGACCTCGACAGCTGGAAACAAATGACTGCCGAGATGGGTGAAACTACTAAAGTCGTGGGTGACAGTTTTCTCGCCACCAACCTCAAAAAAACCGAGCAAGCCATTGCCAACAAAACCTGCAACACCCTCATGGTCAAGCCAAATCAAATCGGCACCATCAGCGAAGTCGTCGAAGTCATTCGCCACGCCAAAGCGGCTGGCTGGCAGGTCATCGTCTCACACCGCAGCGGCGAGACCAATGACGACATCATCGCAGATTTTGCCGTTGGTGTGGGTGCCGAGTACACCAAGTTTGGCCCACCCAATCGCGGCGAGCGCGTAGCCAAGTACAACCGGTTACTGCAAATTGCCCACGAAATCAGCCAAAGCCAGCAAGCAGAACCCGCTGCTGCTGCCTAGGTTGCACAGAACTGCTCAGTTATGTTTGACACCTCAAATCTGCCGCCCATCCCACAGGCACCCGTCCAACCACAGGTTATCACTATGCCTGATGGTCAAGTGCCGTCTGAGCCAGCTGTTGCAGCTCCGGTCGCAGAAACTTCTGCAACTGCGGGAATCACTCCGATTGTGACCAGCCTGCCATTTAATGAAACGTTTCAGCGTCAGCAATACAATGGCCCCAAACCTGCCGTACTCCTAGTTTTAGATGGCTGGGGCATCGGCCCCAACAACGCAGGCAATGCAATCATGCGTGCCAAGACCCCCAACATGGATCGCTATTGGCTCTCGTATCCGCACACGCAATTGACTGCGAGCGGCGAGGCAGTTGGACTGCCCAGAGGAGAGGACGGCAACACAGAGACAGGACACCTCAACATTGGAGCGGGCCATATCGTGTACCAAGACCTACCGCGGATTAACATGTCGATTGCTGATGGCAGTTTTGGCAATACACCGGCATTTTTGAACGCCGTAGCACACGTTAAACGGAACAACTCCACCCTGCACTTGATGGGTCTCATCGGCTCGGGGGGCGTGCACTCAAATATTGAGCATTTGTACGCACTGCTCAACTTCTGCAAAACACAAGGCTTACTCAAAGTGTACATTCACGGTTTCACGGACGGCCGCGACTCGCCGCCAACTTCAGGTATCAACTACATTCGCCAGATCATGGATGCGTGCGTCAGCTTGGGAGTCGGCGAAATCGCAACACTAATGGGTCGGTATTACGCCATGGATCGCGATATGCGCTGGGACAGAATCGAGCGCGCGTATGATGCTCTGACACTTGGCAGTCCAAACACTTGCGTGGTGGACCCAATTGCAGTGCTACAAGATCAGTACACAAAGGGCATAACGGATGAGTTTATTGAACCCATTAGCATCTGCAACACCGACGGCTCACATCGCACAATCGAAGAACATGATGCAGTTATTTTCTTCAACTATCGGGTTGACCGACCGCGCGAGCTCACACGCGCCTTCGTGATGCCCGATTTCGAGCAAGGGATCATTCACACAGCTTTCGATCCGTACTCAGAAAAATACGAAAAAACAAACATTCAGAAACAGCCGGAATCGGTGCAGACTTTCTACCGTAAAAAAACAATTAACGACTTGTACTTTGTGACCATGACTCGATATGAAGAAAATTTGCCCACGGACGTCGCGTTTCCTCCCCAGAATGTCAAGAATCCACTCTGCAAAGTTTTTGCGACTCAAGGATTGCGTCAGCTGCGCATGACAGAAACGGAAAAGGAGCGATTTGTCACCTACTACATGAATGGCCAGCAGGAAGTGCTCTACCCTGGCGAAGATCGAGTAATCCTGCCTTCCAAAGGAGTCAAATCATATGATCAAGCGCCAGAAATGAGTTCGCGCGAGATCGCATCAGAAATGATCAGCCGATTACAACAGGGTACATACGATGTAGTGATCGCGAATCTTTGCAACGGAGACATGGTTGGACACACCGGCAATCTCGAGGCAGCGATCCGAGCTTGCGAGATTCTTGATGAAGTAGTCGGCCAAATTGTTTCGCATGTCCTCACCCAAAATGGTGTTGTACTCATCACCGCAGATCACGGAAATGTGGAAGAAATGATTAGCAACACAACTGGTGAAGTTGATACCGAACACTCAACCTACCCCGTGCCATTCATCATCATTGGAAATCAGTATGCCAACAAGCCAGTCATGCTCCCTACCGGCATTTTGGCAGACGTGGCTCCGACTATGCTGCATGTCATGGGCATACCAAAGCCTGAGTCGATGACGGGGAGGGCGCTGCTGTAAAAAAAGATGACAATCAATGTATGAAGCTCCCGTATTTGCGTTCATTCTCAGTGGATCTTCAGGTACCTTGATTGTCATCTTTTTTTACAGGGAGATGTACAATATAGCATCCGAAAATTCATGTATATTTTGGCAAAAAAACTGTACATTTTTCAAATTTGATCAACTTTGATACTAAAAGCGCTACTTTACGGTTTGGGCTTACTTCGGTTATGCTGTGGATACTTCGGGTGGTTTGGTTTAAATTCGTATCAATACCCAGCAAAGGAACACAATGGCGGTCACACTCTATAAACGGCAACGACAAATCGTGGACTTCGTGGCACAGTACATCCAGAAAAATGGCTACTCTCCAACTCTCAAGGAAATTGCTGAGTCGCTCGGAGTTTCCTCGTTGGCCACTGTGCACGAACACCTGCAAGCCTTGCAGCGGAAAAAAATTATTCGCAAACACGAGGGCTCTGTTCGCGGCATTGAGCTGATTGACCGCTCATACATCAAGATGTCTGACAGTATTGATTTGCCGCTTTTGGGGTACATCCAGGCCGGCGCACCTATCGAACCGCCCACGCAAGTCGGCATCACCTTCAAAGTGTCCCCCGAGATGATCAGTGGCAAGAAACGCTCGTACGTCTTGCAAGTCAAGGGCAAATCCATGATCGAAGATTTGATCGACGAGGATGATTTTGTGGTCGTGGAAGAAACCCAAGAAGTCCGCGACGGTGACATTGTTGTCGCCTTGCTCGACAACGGCCTAGCAACGCTGAAACGATACTACAAAGAAGTCACCCGGGTGCGACTCGAACCAGCCAACTCATCCATGAGTCCTATCTATGCCACCAACGTACAAATTCAGGGAAGAGTAGTGGGGTTGATTCGCAAGTTCCGCTATTGATTACTTGCTTGCATCAAACTGCTGTTCGCGGTACTCCACTGCGGTGTTTACAAAACACCGGAGCAAGTACAAAAAGTCGGACAAACGATTCAGATATTGCAATACAGTGGCCGAGACTGACTGCTCGCGCCGCAAAGTAACTACCCGTCGCTCTAGTCGCCGACTCACGGTTCGCGCCACATCCAAGTATCCACCGAGCACAGTGCCACCGGGCAACAAAAACTTCGTATGCCAGCCTTCTGCCATTGATTGTTGCAGTTGGTCTGCATGCTTCTCCAATTCTGAAAGTGACTTCTGGTGCAACTGTGCTTTGGGCGACTGCGCCAGCTCAGCGCCGACATAAAACAGGGTGTCCTGGATTTTATATAAAAACTTGCGCTGAGCGGGAAACTCGCTGCCGCAGTGTGCCGCAACCAACCCGAGCCACGAGTTCAGTTCATCGAGTGTACCAATCACCTCCATGATAGGCGCATCTTTTTGCACCCGCTTGCCATTGGCCAATCCAGTTGTGCCATCGTCACCGGTTTTGGTAGAAATTGAGAGTGCTGTCATAGTTTGTTTCTTTTCAGTATAATATACTCTTCGGTATGATTGCACCAATAATCAGAGAACTCCGTGCGACGTTTGATTTTTCGATCTCGTCCGATACTGCTGGGCTGTTTGGTAATGCTGAAAGCTCGCTTGAATTCTGGCGCGAAGTGTTTGAGCAAACACACACCAAGCCTCCAACGTTTGGGATGGAACTTTTGGCCTGGCGGCACCTGTCAATCGAGAACACGCTGCACAACCCTACAATCAGAACACATCTGGCTGGCTTGCACGGTCGCATCGGCACACGAATTTCCCTGCCCGGCTCACCGCTGCAAAATGCGATCCTAAAGAAAAAAATTGTGCTGTACAACGAGGTGCTGCACCGGACTGTGCCACTACTCAAAACACTCACAGAAACCACCGAAGATTGGAGTAGAAAACCATACCTATTGTTGCATGAGCCTGAAGTAGAGCTGCTGTTTGCAACCAACGCACTTGAGTTCTCTCCACGCAGCATCGCAATTGGAGTTGAAAATAGCATTGATGATCCAGATTTGGGGCGAACCCGAACCGCTGTAGCACGCTTGCAAGAACTTGGCTTTCAGGCAGTGATCGTGTTTGACTTGGCACATTTTCTGACCACCCACAATGCACTACACACACCTGCCAAACTGTGGGAAAAACTACTGAGTAATTTTTCTGAGAGCATGATGCTGCACTTACCACTTGGCCTGAATGTCAGCGACTCACTTGATTTTGCAGCAACAACCGATGAGATGTTAGCTGAACTCTCGAGCGCGATTGCAGATTCAAACTCATACTGCACGATTGAGTTTCAGCTGGACGGAGTGTGGCCGCTATATGCGCAGCCGAAGTACTTGCCGAGTGTGAAGGAGTTTGCAAAACAGTGGATAACCAAACTGATGAAAGCTAAAGTAATCAGAGTTAATTAGGAGTAACCGAAGATTCTATCTACGCTCAGTTCCTCGAGCTGCTCCATGTATACTCTGTCTTAATGTGGCTTCATGTGATTGCCAGGGACCTATATTGTGTCTATTATGCCAATTGATATCTACTGTCGTGAATTCTCCTTTTGCAATCATCTGCTCGAGCTCTGCAATTTGCGTTGAAAGCCGATGAAGTTCTAGTTTCATCTGCGAGCAATCAGTTTTGTCTGACATACAATCTCCTACAACGTCATTATAACTCTTAAGCGCACGAAGTCAATTTTTTGAACAACTTCACGAAAAAAGTCAATAAAAAAATTAGCGTGACTAGTTAGGAAGCGTAGCCAAAAGTTTTACTCCCAAAGTAATTCTGGATACAGAGTCCGCACCAATACATGAAACGCGTCGCCGAATCGTTCTGGATGTGTCTGTAGCTGCGCGCGCAACTCATCAACTGCAAACGTGTGCGTTGCAACCGCTTCATGGTTGATACGTATCTCATCATCGCAGAAAATTTCATATACCAAAAATAAGTGATTCTCTTTACGCCCTATCACTTCGCGATTAAAAATCAGCTCGCCAACTTTGCGAAAATTTTTCACCTCAATTCCCATTTCTTCTTGTGCCTCACGTCGCAACGCTGCAACTTCGTCTTCGCCAGCCGAGACATGCCCGCCCACCGGTGAAACAAACTGCCCAGCATCCTGCCGATCAGCAGCCTGCTGCACCAGTGTCCATCTGCCCTGCGAGTCAATGAGCTGGGAAACAACACAACGATGCAACAATCCTTGTTGGTGTGCAGCTGTTTTACTGACACTGCCTACTACTTGGTTGTTTTCTGTTACGACATCAACTTGCTCATCCTGCATCGACCCCTCCACCCCCATGTTTCCAGTTCGCTTTTTCCAAAATCGGCGCATATGCATCATCTTCAATAGCAATTGCATACTGGGCGAGCTCCGCAGGACTGGGAGCATGATCTTGGAACTGCACCATGTTCACCTCAGAAATTAGCGCAAGCGGTTGCGTTTCAGCGGCCTCACCCATTTCTAACACCGCAGCTACAGAGAGCGCTTCGGCAACATTGACTTGTGTCATGTGCAACTCACGACCAAAGATATCCTTCTCACCAATCTTATTGTTGAGCGCAGAGAATCCACAGAACGCTAGGCACGTACCGATCTGACCCCACTTAAGCGGAAATGTGCGGCTATCCGTGATAATCACACCAACTGACTGCAATCTATAGGTGGTGCGCAGCCACTGCCAAATCTTGGCTGCCGAGTGATACGGATCTTTGGGAAACAACACATACTGATGATCAGCATTGGATTCATCAATGCCTGCATTGATCGCCAAAATTTGGTTTTTGACCGTCAGCAACAACCGGTACTTGGAAGACTGGGGGTCCGTGTACAACTCTGCTTCCCGACGAACAAGTGCTTCTTTTTCCTCCCGATCATCATGATTGGGAAGAACACGACCTTCACAGAGCGAGACGATTTTTGAGGTAACTGCCACAACTGTGTTCTCTGATGGAGGTGTCTTGGTAAATGCTGCGCTGAGCAGTGCGAACAAATCATCATCGGCATACACAGTTGGAGTTTTAATTGGGTGAACGTGCATGGGCTTATTATCGCACATGTTTATCTGTGCAGAGCTGTTATGCAAGCCTGGCTACTGTATAATGTTCGGGTATGCGTTTTACCCTCAAAGCACCCTTCCAGCCAACCGGCGACCAACCCACCGCAATCAAACAGCTGGTGGCTGGCATCGAGGCACACAAGCAACACCAAACGCTGTTGGGAGTAACGGGTTCAGGTAAGACCTACACCATGGCGCAGGTCATCGAGCACGTCCAACGGCCAACCTTGATCATTGCCCACAATAAAACCTTAGCCGCCCAGCTGTATCAAGAGTTTCGCGACTTCTTTCCCAATAATGCGGTCAGCTACTTCGTGTCGTACTACGACTACTATCAGCCGGAAGCATACATCCCGTCCACTGACACCTACATCGAAAAAGAAGCCACCATCAATGACGAAATCGACAAGCTGCGCCTGTCCACTACCACCAACTTGCTGACGCGTCCCGATACGATCGTGGTGGCGTCGGTTTCCTGCATTTATAACTTGGGTTCCCCGGTTGAGTACGGCCGCTACATCTTTGAGCTTGTCGAAGGTCAGCGGTTAGCGCGAGAAACACTACTACTGCAGTTTTCAAATTTACAGTACGAGCGCTCAACCGCCGAACTCTACCGTGGCAGCTACCGCATCCGCGGTGACATGATTCAATTGTGGCCTGCATATGAAGATCGTGCTTTGCGAATTGAAACCCTGGAAGATCGCATCACCGAAATCGCTTGGATCGATCCGGTGACTGGTTCGCCGCTGCCCGATGCCAAAGGCACACCTGATACTCCGTCTGCCCGGCGATTCATCATTTACCCGGCCAAACACTACGTGGTCAACCCCATCACCCAGGAGCAGGGAATAGCCGAAATCGCCACTGACTTGGCTGTGCGTGTCAAAGCACTTCAAGCAGAGGGAAAAATTGTTGAAGCATACCGATTACAACAAAAAGTAAACTACGATCTGGATATGATTCGCGAGTTTGGCTTTATCAACGGTATCGAAAACTACTCGCGCTACTTCGACGGGCGCAAGCCAGGTGAAGCACCGTTCAGCTTGCTGGACTACTTCCGCGCGGCTGCAGCTGAACACCCTAGCAAAGCGTTTCTCACCATCATCGATGAAAGCCACATCACCCTGCCCCAAATTCGGGGCATGTACTTTGGCGATCAAGCACGCAAAAAAACTCTGATCGACTACGGCTTCCGCCTGCCTAGTGCCATTGACAATCGGCCACTCAAGTTCGAGGAGTTCATGCAGCGCACCAATAGCATGGTCTACGTCTCAGCCACCCCTGATGAGTACGAAGTTTCGCTGTCCGGCAACCAAGTGGTGGAACAGCTAATTCGGCCCACCGGCCTGATTGATCCCAACGTGGAACTGCGGCCAACCGACGGACAGATCGAAGACTTGGTGTTGGAAATCATGATTCGCAAAACCCGCGGCCAGCGCGTGCTGGTGACGACCCTGACCAAAAAAATGGCTGAAGCACTGACAGAGTACCTCAATGAGCGCGAGAAAATCGATCAGTTACTCAAACGCAGTGTTGATACCTTAACTGCGGAAGTTGATGCGGAACGTGTGTTATGGAGCGGAGAAACACTGCCGATCGAAGACATGCCAGTTGGCAAAATCGACCCGCAGTTTTTCAGTCACCTGCACAGCGGTAGGCTAGAGCGGCAGCAGTTCCTGCACCAGCTGCAACTACCACCGGCCGAGTACCCCAAAGTCGCGTACCTGCACTCGGACGTGGAAACACTGGAGCGATCTGACATTTTGGATGACTTGCGCCGCGGTGTGTTCGATGTGGTGGTGGGCATCAACCTACTGCGTGAAGGTTTGGACTTGCCGGAAGTGACCCTAGTTGCAATCCTTGATGCGGACAAAGAGGGTTTCCTGCGCTCCCGCACCTCGCTGATCCAAACCATGGGTCGAGCCGCCCGCCACCTCGAAGGCAAAGCAATACTGTATGCGGACAAACTTACTAAATCCATGCGTGCAGCGATTGGCGAAACTCTGCGGCGCAGAACCAAACAAACTGAGTTTAACCTGAGCCACGGAATCGAAGCACTTACCATCAACAAACCGCTGCGCGAAAAAATGATTAGTGCGGAAGAACGGGAGAAAAACAAACTCAAACGCGGCCGCCCCGGCCAAAAACCAGAAAAGCCCAAAGAGGAGGGGACGATTATCAACTTAGCCAAAGGCGAGCGAATTGATTTGGGTAAAATCGATCCTGCGGCGCTGACGCCGTATGACCGCAAACAGCTGGCTACGAAGTTACGGCGGCGGATGAATGAGGCGGTGAAGGTTATGGATTTTGAGTTGGCGGCGTTGTTGCGGGATGTGATTGGGGGATTACACTAGTCATCAGTACATTCAAAAATTCCAGACATTCGATGAGCACCAAGCTCGGCACTTAAAAGGTAATCAAGCTCTAGTATGCTCAGACCTAATGCTATTGCAGCATCTCGTACTGCATCGGGATCACGTTCAAACTCATTCATTGTCTGGGTTGTTGCTGAAAGATTTGTATATAAAGCACTTGGAAAAACTGACATTACCGAATCAGAGAAAGCTTGGAATTCTTCATTAGTCGGTTGCAAAATTTGCTTGTACCAAGTAATGCGTTCGTTATTGAAAACACTAATGTCAAAACTCGACAAGCCCATGGGGTTAGGAAAATACCTTCTAAACGTTCTTTGATTAGGCCTTCGCAGGTTTGTCAGCACTTCTTCGCGCAATTCAAACAATAGATCACCTCGAGGATCATTGCTTTGTGATATTAAATCAATCAATCTGTTACGCTCTTCCGAATGTGGAACAAACTGCACAACTCGCTGAATTAGAGACGTTTTTTGTATGAGCACCTCGTTCACTGACGTAGAGTGTTCAGCCATGAGCAAAGCAGGTGCAATTCCATTATAGTCCAACGAGAGCAATGCCCCAATATCTTTAAGCTGCTCCTCGAAATTTACAATAGTTTGAGCATCAGATTTCTCATCCTTGAGTTCATCTAAACCAGCAAATGGTTCATCAAGCAAGATCAACTGGATTGGGAAGTGTCTGGCTGCCTCCAGACAAAGTTTAACCAAAAATCTTGCCTTTTGGCCTCGACTCAATGTAGAATATTTTCTTGATCCAATGTTCTCTAAATCCAGGTTACCAGCTGACCTAAATCTCTCGTCTGCCCAGCGCAATCTTTCATCAAGCAGTGTTCGAACTAACTTCCATAAAACTGCTTTTCTTTCTTGAGACACCTCTGTGTGCAATAACGCATAGCTATTGTTGGCGATCATTGCTTCTTGCAACAAATCGCTTGCGCATTGCAGTATTCTCTCAATTTCGGATTGCGTGAAGCCATTTTTCTCGAGATCATTGCGTAACTTTATTGCTCTGCTATCTAACAAAAATAACTCATTACATATATCAACTATCGATCGGTTTGGATCCTTAATGAAAATTTCAGGATGAAAAATTCTTTGTCGATATTCAATGAGTGATGCAATTGTAATTGACGGCTGCACTTTGCCATCTTCAACCAAATAAACTCGAGTTGTATCTGAGTCGATAAGTCCAGCAATTGCCTGCAGAGAGAGCGACTTTCCCGTACCAGAGCGTTCTCTAAGAAATTTAACCGTTCTAGACTCAACGATATGGGTCGTTGGTAGCGTGTCAGGACTTGCTGCATGCACTGCAGTCTGACCAGATGTGTGTTCGATGATCACCCCATTCTGGATTGACACAGGTACTCTTGGCACCTCAGGCCAATCCTGCTTGCTGGCCCTACTTGCATCCCACATGGCTTGATTAAATATCAATGGATGCATTTTGAGAATGGAAAATAACTTACTAATCAGTTCAACAGCTTCTATTGCATTAACTTTCTCTCTATGCTGCGTCAGCATTGCGTTAAATGGCGCGAGTCCCTGAGTGGTTGCTATATAACTAGAAAAGGCTTGGGCAAAATTCATCCCCAACAAGAATTCAAGTACAAACAGAAAAGTGCCAATATCGTACTTAAAACCAAGTTTCAGCGTCATAGCAGTGTGTTCGTCAACCAGCTTTTTCCTTCCATTTTTATCTTCTGCAGAGGCCACTACTCTGAATCCCAACCGCCTTTTTCTATCTGACTGTACATAAGTCAAAGGACCTTGCATGTAGAGATATACGGCGAGTAGGGGAAGAATAATTGCCGAAAGATATCGTCCGCGATCAACCAATGATCCTATCGCAATTACTGGAGCCCAAATCATTCTCAACTTTGAGTTCGACCGTGTATCTGCGGTGTACAAATTGTCATACTGCTGTGTCAGTAAAGCAATCTTATCGTCAGGAATTTTATCAGCTAACAATTGATGCAACAAACTAAGGTGGGGTTTGTATTGCCTCTCCTGTCGTGCAAACGCTGTACCCGTATCAGACGCAGCCTGATTTAACAAGTACATTTCTAATCGCTGGAAACCAATTCTACTTATCAATGCCGACAAAAAAAGAGGGAGGTTCATTTTGCCAGGATTTAAGCCTGCTAACATAATGCCAAAAGCTGCTTGATCAAGATAGACACAGACCTTTGCGATACAACGCTTCAGCGCAATCTCTGCCGCATCTTCCTCACTCAATGCACCCAATTCTAGCAGCGATCCCACTGGCAGCACCTCACGGCTCAACTTTGAATCTACTCCTATCAGTGCTTGAACAACTTTTTGTCTGAGTTTGGCAAGTATACGAGTGTGACGATCCAAAAACCCAGAAGTAATATCGGTTATTGTGAAGTCTTCGTCTCTAAGATACCAAGCTAAATCTGGGTAAACATTCTTTTGATTGTCACAAGCCGCTGCCTCAATGGGGAATAAATTCATTGCGAAACGCTCTTAAAGATACACATTAAATATGTCAAATTATATCATATTGACTTTCCATGCGGCAAAGCTGCAGAGAAAGTAAGGTTTCATTTTTATGCTTTAACATACTTTGAAAATTTACATAGCAAACAACCGTTTTTTCCGCTATACTATTACTTCGTGTTTTTTACGTACTAGGCCGAGTGCACACTGGCGCAACCACGCAAGCACAGCCACCCCAAACACATCCATGCCCAACCAAACCGCCCCCAACACCATCCGCGTCACCGGCGCCCGCGAGCATAACCTCAAGAACATCAACTTGGAGATCCCCAAAAACAAACTGATTGTCTTCACCGGACTATCTGGTAGCGGCAAAAGCTCGCTCGCCTTTGATACGCTGTATGCAGAAGGGCAGAGGCGCTACGTGGAAAGCCTGAGTTCATACGCCCGCCAATTCTTGGGTATCATGCAGAAACCAGATGTGGACCACATCGAAGGCTTGTCCCCAGCAATTTCCATCGACCAAAAAACCACCAGCCACAATCCGCGCTCCACAGTCGGTACCATCACGGAAATTTATGATTACCTGCGTCTGCTCTATGCCAGAGTTGGCCACCCACACTGTCCCAACTGCGGCAAAGAAGTAGCCACCCAGTCGATTGACCAAATGGTGACGCGGGTGCTCAATGACCTAGATACCAACACTAATGGCCAGCCCAGCCGCCTCATGATTCTCTCGCCCGTGGTGCGTGACAAAAAAGGTGAGTTCTCATCGCTTTTTGCCACCCTGGTCAAAAAAGGTTACCGCCGCGCCCGCATCGACAAAGAAACTTTTGACCTCGATGGCAACATCAGCCTAATCAAAACCAACAAGCACACGATTTCTGTCATCATTGACCGCCTGACGGTGAGTAAGCAGCAACTCAAAGACACAGAAGAGCGAAAAATCCTGCGCAGCCGCATTTCCCAGTCACTGGAGGAGTCACTCAAGCTGGCCGAAGGCATCGCCATTGTCAGCGCCATTCACGACCAGACATTTGATTTCCCCGATGCACCCAAGGACTTCACTGATGTGTTGTTCAGTGAACAACGCGCCTGTTCTGACTGCGGCATCTCGCTGCCGGAACTGGAGCCACGGCTGTTTTCGTTTAATTCACCCCAAGGTGCTTGTCCTACCTGCAATGGTCTGGGCTCATTGCTAAAAATTGATGTAACAAAAATCATAGCGCCAGCCCTTTCCCTGAGCGAAGGCGCAATCATCCCGTTTGCCCGCACCATGAGTACTGATAGTTGGTGGGCACGACTGGTACAAGAGGTAGTTGCTGACGCTGGCTACGACTTCCGTAAAACTCCATTCGAAGAAATGAATGAGCAAACCCAAAGCATGCTACTGCACGGCAGCCCCAAAATCTACAAGGTTGAAGGTGAAAATCGCTTCGGCAAACAAACCATTATTCACGAAAAGTTTGAAGGTTTCATCAGCAACCTAGAGCGCCGCTATCTGGAAACCGATTCCGAGTACATTCGCAAAGAAATTGAACAGTACATGCACCGGCAAACCTGCCCAGAATGCAATGGCAACCGCCTCAAAGATGAAGCGCTCGGCGTGCACATCGAGAACCAAAACATCTCAGAAATTACCAAGCTAGCCATCAACAAAACGCTCGCGTGGTCGCAGCACCTGACCGCGGACAAAGTCCTATCTGACAAAGAGTCCACCATTGCAGCACCAATTCTCAAGGAAATCACCAGTCGGTTGTCGTTCCTCAACTCCGTCGGCCTCAACTACCTCAGCCTACACCGTGAAGCAGCAACTCTTGCTGGCGGTGAAGCCCAACGAATTCGCCTAGCATCCCAGATTGGTACTGGTCTGACTGGCGTGCTATATATTTTGGACGAACCTACCATTGGTCTGCACCAACGAGATAATCATCGCCTGATTGATACGTTGAAGAATTTGCAAGAAAAGGGCAACACCGTCATTGTCGTCGAACACGACCGCGACGTTATGCTCGCTGCTGATTATCTGGTAGACTTTGGCCCTCGCGCTGGCATTCATGGTGGCGAGATTGTCGCGGCAGGCACAGCTGCAGAGATTATGGCCAACAGCAACTCGCTGACCGGCAAGTACCTCAAGCGCAAAAAAGACGTGACGCGCAGCAAACCCAAGCCTGAGCGCAAACTGGTTGACCCAGAAGCAACCGTACCGAGCAACGCAAAATCAGCCACCGGCACCATTGCCATTCGCGGCGCCCACCACCACAACCTCAAACACGTTGATGTCGAGTTCCCCCTGAGCAAACTGATTGCCATCACCGGCATTTCTGGCTCGGGCAAATCGACCCTGCTGCACGATACGTTGTATGCTCATCTGGCAAAACACCTGGGGCGCACACCAGAAGTCACACCAGGACCAATTGAGCAGCTATCCGTCCCGGATGAAGTGAAACGCGTCACACTGATTGACCAAAGTCCCATCGGCAAAACTCCGCGCTCCAACCCGGCAACCTACACCAAAATTTTTGACTTTATTCGCAAAATTTTTGCCAACACCCGCGACGCCCAAACCCGGGGGTACACACTGGGCAGGTTTAGCTTCAACGTCAAAGGAGGCCGCTGCGAAAGCTGCCAAGGCGATGGCCAAATCAAGATCGAGATGCAGTTTTTGCCCGACGTGTACGTCACCTGCGACGTATGCAACGGCCGCCGCTACAGTGAAGAAACACTGGAAGTTCAGTACAAGGACAAAAACATCTCGCAAGTGTTGGACATGACGATCGATGACGCGCTGGAGTTTTTCAAGTCGCATGGCACTATCAAGAATAAACTGCAAACCTTACAAGAAGTAGGACTCGGATATCTCAAACTCGGCCAACCCGCACCCACGCTTTCCGGCGGAGAAGCACAACGCGTCAAGCTAGCCAAAGAACTTTCAAGCCGCACCACCGATCATGTGGTGTACCTGCTGGACGAACCAACAACCGGCTTACACTTTGAAGACGTGCAAAACCTTTTGAACGTGCTGGACCAACTGGTCAAAGCCAACAATACTGTTATCGTCATCGAACACAACCTGGACATCATCAAAAATGCTGACTGGCTGATCGATCTTGGTCCAGAAGGAGGAGAGAATGGTGGCGAGATTCTGGCCACGGGAACCCCAGAACAGTTGGCGCAACAACAGAATACGTTTACTGGGAAGTACTTGGCGGAAGAGTTGGTGGCGCAAAAAGGCTAACCATTTGCTGACTAATCAGAGTACACCCCTCGCTGCTGTTCCGGCAAAAGCAGTGCAATTTACTCCAGTTACCCCGCTTGTGACGACAAAAAAGTATAGTACCCTATACCTATGCGTCTCCCGCAAAAAATACTGAGTTGTTGCATCTTTGTTGTGCTTTTTTTTAGCATGCTGTCGCCTGGCATCGCCGCCGAACCCTTCCGCACCGACCTCACCCTCTCGTACACCGTTGCAGATGACGGCACCACCAGCGTAGTGCATGACTACACCATCACCAACCAATCTCCCACAACGTTCATCAATAAATACGCGCTCAAAACAAGTTTTCGCCGCTTACGCGATGTTCGCGTTACAGAGCAGGGGAAAACATTAGAGGCAAACATTGCAGAAACAGACGCGGGCACCAGCATTGGTTTCAGTTTTCCCGAGGATGTGGTCGGCCAAAACAAACAACGCGTATTCAGCATCAGCTACACCACCACGGACATCGCGGTGGTGGGTGGTAAAGCACTTGAGGTACATATCCCCCAAATCACTGATCAAGCGGACTATCAATCGGTGAGCATGAAAATCGTTACTCCTGCTAAGTTTGGGGCTCCGGTGTATCACAGTGCCGGCAAGTTTCAGGTTTCTCAGGATGAGTCGACAGTCACCACAACGCTCTCTGAACCTGCCGAAGCCGCCATCTCGCTGCTGTATGGCGACACCCAGTACTACTTTTTGAGCCTACGCTACCACCTGGAAAACACCACTGGATCACCAGGGATCACCCAGGTTGCGCTACCACCCGATACGAGCTTCCAGCGCATGCACTATCACACCATTGAACCAAGCCCAGAGCGTTTAGAAAAAGACAGCGATGGCAACTGGATTGCTACATACACGCTACCACCCACCAGCAACACGACACTGCATCTGTCAGCGATAGCAAAAATCACACTTGAGCCAGACCAATCAGTGCCAGTCATTCAGCCCACGCGCAAACATCAAGCCGCACAGGAGTTTTGGGAAACTGAGAGTGGTGTGGTTCAGGAGCATGCCGCCAAGTTTGTCACACCAGAAGCAATTTACTCGCATGTTGTAGAAACACTCCAATACGCGGTTGATTTTGAGACCATCCCTAAACGCAAAGGTGCAGCTGCCAGCTTGCAACAACCTGAAGGAGCGGTCTGCCAGGAGTTTACCGATGCATTCATCGGCCTGAGTCGAGCAAACAACATTCCCGCCCGCCGACTCACGGGTTATGCTTACACCCAAAATGCAGAGCTGCGACCGCTGAGTTTTGCCGGTGATATATTGCACGCCTGGCCAGAGTTTTACGATCAGGAAAAGAAGTTATGGCGGCCAGTTGATCCCACCTGGGGTCACACCACCCGGGGAGTGGACTACTTTAATCGCTTTGACCTCAACCATATCGTGTTTGCCATCAATGGCGTGTCCAGCACCATTCCCTACCCAGCAGGGGCATATAAGCTCGAGTCGCTTGAGTCCAAAGACATCGAGGTCAGTTTTGCCAACGAGTTCCCCGCACAAAAAAACGACTTAGCGGTGTCCGTCGAGCAAGCCCAGTTCTTTGGTATTGCTTTGCCCGGACAGTACTCGCTCGTTATGCACAATCAATCTGGGCAAGCCTGGTATGATATAACAACAGAAATTGCACAAGCAGCGCCAGCAGCGCAAACCGGTAGGTATCACATCGAGCACTTGCTCCCATTCCAGGTTCGCCGAATTCCAGTTACACTACACAGTGACGATTGGTTGACGCCACTCGACAAGCAAACTGCACGCGTGACAATTCGCTCTGCTGCTTCAGAACAACCACTCTATGACCGAGAGTTCACCCAGCTCACCACCAGCCCCAAAGTCCTCACGCCGTTCACCAGCGTCACGGGCTCCGTTGCCCTGGGAATCGGTGCTGTCACGCTTGCCCTCGCAGCCGGGAGTGTACTGGTTTTCCGACGTCGCCGGAAACGTGCTGTACGTCGGTAAAGCCAAGCTCCTCAAGCGCCGGGTTACCTCCTACACACAGCTCAAACGCCTCAATGGCCGCATCCGCACCATGGTGCAAACAGCCAGCAAGGTACAGTGGAAAGTGCTCGAGAGTGAGCTAGAAGCGCTCCTCACCGAGGCAGAGCTTATCCGGACATATCAACCTCCTTCCAATGTATTACTCAAGGACGATAAAAGTCCTCTCTACATCCACATTACCAAGGAAACCTTTCCTAAAGTGGTACGTTTGCGCAAGAAAGAGCTGGTTAAACAAAAAAACACCGGTACGGTGCTCGGCCCGTTCCCGAGTGCGTATAAAGTCAACGAAGTTCTCAAGATCGCCCGCAGCATCTTCCCCTGGTGCGCCAAGGGATACAATCCGCATGACCTCACACCGTGCTTTGAGTATCACATCGATTTATGTCCGGGAGTCTGTCTGGGCAAAACCAGCGCCAGCGAGTACCAAGATATTATCGATAATCTCATCCTATTCCTGAAGGGCAAAAAAAAGGACGTAGTCAAACGCATGCAAGACCAGCTGCGAGCAGCAGCCAAAGCAGAGCGATTCGAACAAGCCGCTGTCCTGCGTGACAAAATTGCCATCATCACCGAAGTTACCGGCAGCAGTTACAAGCTCAAACCAGAGCTGAGCACTGCCGCACTGACTGCCACCATCGCCACAGACGGGCGGGCATACCTGCGCTCGCTGCTGAGCATGCACGCCAACGTGCCACGCACAGCCGAGCTAACCAGAATCGAAGGCTACGACGTCAGCAACACTCAAGGAACGCTGGCCAGTGTCGGCATGGTAGTGTTTACAGAGGGCAGAGCGGATAGCGGGCAGTACAGAATGTTCAATATTCGCACGCTGGACACTCCCAACGACTACCATATGCTGCAAGAGGCACTCACGCGGCGACAGAACCACCGGGGGTGGGGGATGCCTGATCTAGTGGTGATTGACGGTGGCAAAGGGCAGGTGCGAGCTGTACTCAAGGTGTGGGGTTGGCAGTGTCCCGTGATTGGAATTGCCAAAGACCCAGATCGGCTGATCATTCCCAATATCTACCCTGATGACGTCCGGCCGGTGACGCGCAAAAAAATTGAGTATGCGGAAGTTAAGCTGCCACCGACGCATCCGGCACTCAAGTTGGTGCAGCAGGTGCGCGACGAGGTGCATCGGTTTAGTAATGCGCAGCATGGGAGGAGGAGAATTAAGAAAATGTTGTTGTAATGAGCCCCAAACAAGGTGAGCCGGCAACCAATTGAGTATAAATAAAAAGTTACCTTTTCACCACCAGCTCATACGATAACATATTTCCAGCTCTACACATGCTGAATCTCGGTGGTGCAATTGGCAACAATTTAGACCCATCGTAACCATTTTTATTTAACGTGGCTCGATACATTCCCAACTCAGTAGTTGCGTGCTCGCTATCAATAATCAAGTGGAATTGTTGTCCGGGTTGCAATGTAGAAAAAGCTGGAATCATGTCTCTTCTGGGGTTCCTCATCATAATAATTGCAGCAGCATTGCACAGCTCTTGTGGCACATTGAGAACTACTGCAAGTATTGGTGCTAAAGCACTTGTCTC